>CBDFAU010000022.1:0-29337 GCA_965245755.1 Streptococcus mitis
TGACTCCTGAGATGTTGGAAAAGGCCATTTTGGAGCAGGGTGACAAGCTCAAGGCAGTTATTCTCAACTATCCAGCTAATCCGACAGGAATTACCTATAGTCGGGAGCAGTTGGAAGCCCTGGCAGCTGTTTTACGCAAGTATGAGATTTTCGTTGTCTGTGATGAGGTTTACTCAGAATTGACCTATACAGGCGAAGCCCATGTGTCTCTGGGAACCATGTTGAGAGATCAGGCTATTATTATCAATGGTTTATCGAAGTCGCATGCTATGACAGGTTGGCGTTTGGGTCTAATTTTCGCTCCTGCGGCCTTTACAGCCCAGTTGATCAAGAGTCACCAGTACTTGGTTACTGCCGCAAATACCATGGCGCAACACGCTGCGGTGGAGGCTTTGACCGCTGGTAAAAACGATGCGGAGTCGATGAAGAAGGAATACATCCAGCGTCGGGACTATATTATCGAAAAGATGACTGCTCTTGGTTTTGAGATTACCAAACCAGACGGTGCCTTTTATATCTTTGCTAAGATTCCAGCGGGCTACAGTCAAGACTCCTTTGCCTTTCTCAAGGATTTTGCACAGAAGAAGGCCGTTGCCTTTATCCCTGGTGCCGCCTTTGGACGTTACGGGGAAGGCTATGTTCGCCTATCTTATGCAGCTAGTATGGAGACTATCAAAGAAGCCATGAAACGACTTGAGGAGTACATGAGAGAAGCATGATTCAGTCTATCACGAGTCAAGGCTTGGTGCTCTACAATCGCAATTTTCGGGAGGATGACAAGCTCGTTAAGATTTTTACAGAGCAAGCTGGTAAGCGGATGTTTTTTGTCAAACACGCTGGTCAGTCTAAGCTGGCTCCGGTTATTCAGCCCTTAGTGCTGGCACGATTTCTCTTGCGAATTAATGATGATGGGCTTAGTTACATCGAGGACTATCATGAGGTGATGACCTTTCCAAAGATTAATAGCGACCTCTTTGTCATGGCCTATGCGACCTATGTGGCAGCTCTTGCAGATGCTAGTCTGCAGGACAATCAGCAGGATGCTCCCTTGTTTGCTTTTTTGCAAAAGACTTTGGAGTTGATGGAAGCAGGCTTGGATTATCAGGTTTTGACTAATATTTTTGAAATTCAAATCTTGACCAGATTTGGAATCAGCCTCAATTTTAATGAGTGTGTCTTTTGTCATCGGATCGGTCAGGCTTTTGACTTTTCTTTCAAATATGGAGCCTGCCTCTGCCCAGAGCATTATCATGAGGATGAGAGACGTTGCCATCTCAATCCCAATATCCCTTATTTGCTCAATCAGTTTCAAGCCATTGATTTTGAGACTTTGGAGACCATTTCGCTTAAGCCTGAAATCAAGCAAGAGCTACGCCAATTTATGGATCAACTATACGAAGAGTACGTTGGGATTCACCTAAAATCAAAGAAATTTATTGATTCCCTATCCGACTGGGGACAATTACTAAAAGAGGAAAATAAATGAAAAAAATCGCAGTAGATGCCATGGGGGGCGATTACGCACCTCAAGCCATCGTTGAGGGTGTCAATCAAGCCCTAGCTGACTTTTCAGATATCGAGGTTCAACTCTACGGAGATGAAGCTAAAATCAAGCAATATCTGAAAGCCACAGAGCGCGTCAGCATTATCCATACGGATGAGAAGATTGATTCAGACGATGAACCTACGAGAGCTATTCGGAAGAAGAAAAATGCCAGTATGGTCTTGGCGGCCAAGGCTGTCAAAGAGGGTGAAGCAGATGCTGTTCTTTCCGCAGGAAATACAGGTGCTTTACTAGCAGCAGGATTTTTCATCGTGGGTCGTATCAAGAATATCGACCGACCAGGGCTTATGTCAACCTTGCCGACTATTGATGGGAAAGGTTTTGACATGCTAGACCTCGGTGCTAATGCGGAAAATACAGCCCAGCACCTCCATCAATACGCGGTTCTAGGATCCTTCTATGCTAAAAATGTTCGTGGAATTGCGCAACCACGTGTTGGCTTGCTCAATAACGGAACAGAGAGTAGTAAGGGCGACCCGCTTCGTAAGGAAACCTATGAATTACTGGTGGCTGATGAAAGTTTAAACTTTATCGGAAACGTGGAAGCGCGTGATTTGATGAATGGCGTTGCAGATGTTGTTGTGGCAGATGGTTTCACGGGAAACGCTGTGCTCAAATCCATTGAAGGGACAGCTATGGGAATCATGGGCTTGCTCAAGAACTCCATCACTGGTGGTGGTCTCCGAGCGAAACTAGGCGCCCTCCTTCTCAAGGACAGCCTCAGAGGTTTGAAAAAACAGCTCAACTACTCAGATGTTGGTGGAGCAGTCTTGTTTGGTGTCAAGGCACCGGTTGTCAAGACTCATGGCTCAAGCGATGCCAAGGCTGTTTATAGTACGATTCGCCAGATTCGTACCATGTTAGAAACAGACGTAGTTGTCAAGACTGCGCGTGAATTTTCAGGAGAATAAAAGAGATGACAGAAAAAGAAATTTTTGACCGTATTGTGACCATTATCCAAGAGCGACAGGGAGAAGACTTTGTCGTGACAGAATCCTTGAGTCTGAAAGACGACTTGGATGCTGACTCAGTTGATTTGATGGAGTTTATCTTGACACTGGAAGATGAATTTAATATCGAAATCAGCGATGAGGAAATTGACCAACTCCAAAGTGTAGGGGATGTGGTAGAAGTCGTCAAACGTAAAGAATAGCAAGAAGCAAGATAAGAGGAGTTGCATGTTGCTAAGAATGTATATAAATATCCTATTTGACAATTATCTACATTTTAATCTTTATAAATATATATTTTAGGCAGGGCGCTTGTTCTGCCTATTTTTTTGCCAAGAAAGTGCAGTTGAGGTATTTATTTGGAGTTTTACATATATTTTTGATAAAATAGTTATAGAAATTAGGAAAGTTGAAGAAAAGAAATGAAGAAGGTTGTAGGATATTTTTTAGTATTTGTTTTTCTATTTTTGATGAATATTTTCATCTTTAAGATACTAGCAACCCTGGGATTTCAGCTGACAATGAGTGAAAAGAGTTATATTGTACCACCGCTGTTTTCGATTATCGTTGTATATATGATTGACAAAAGAATTAGGAAGAAAAAGAAATAAATATATATTTTAGGTAGAATGTTTGTTCTACCTATTTTTTTATCTTAAAAGTACAGTTGGGAGGGAGATAGGTGCATTTGGGAAGGAAGTCCAGTTTTTGTTTGGGGATTGGGGTAAGATAGGTATTATCAGATGAGTTTATACTCTTCGAAAATCAAATTCAAACCACGTCAACGTCGCCTTGCCGTAGGTATGGTTACTGACTTCGTCAGTTCTATCTGCAACCTCAAAACAGTGTTTTGAGCTGACTTCGTCAGTCTTATCTACAACCTCAAAACAGTGTTTTGAGCAGCCTGCGGCTAGTTTCCTAGTTTGCTCTTTGATTTTCATTGAGTATTAGGAAAAAGGAGATGAAGATGAAATTTGGGAAACGTCACTATCGTCCGCAGGTGGATCAGATGGACTGCGGTGTAGCTTCATTAGCCATGGTTTGTGGCTACTATGGTAGTTATTATTCTTTGGCTCACTTGCGAGAATTGGCCAAGACAACCATGGATGGGACAACGGCTTTGGGCTTGGTCAAGGTGGCAGAGGAAATTGGTTTTGAGACGCGAGCAATTAAGGCGGATATGACGCTCTTTGACTTGCCAGATTTGACTTTTCCTTTTGTTGCCCATGTGCTTAAGGAAGGGAAATTGCTCCACTACTATGTGGTGACTGGGCAGGATAAGGATAGCATTCATATTGCCGATCCGGATCCTGGGGTGAAATTGACCAAACTGTCACGTGAGCGTTTTGCGGAAGAATGGACAGGAGTGACTCTTTTTATGGCACCTAGTCCAGACTACAAGCCTCATAAGGATCAAAAGAATGGTCTGCTCTCTTTTATCCCTATATTAGTGAAGCAGCGTGGCTTGATTGCTAATATCGTTTTGGCAACACTCTTGGTAACCTTGATTAACATTGTGGGTTCTTATTATCTGCAGTCTATCATTGATACCTATGTGCCAGATCAGATGCGTTCGACGCTTGGGATTATTTCTATTGGGCTGGTTATCGTCTATATTCTCCAGCAAATCTTGTCTTACGCTCAGGAGTATCTCTTACTTGTTTTGGGGCAACGCTTGTCTATTGATGTGATTTTGTCCTATATCAAGCATGTTTTTCACCTGCCTATGTCCTTTTTTGCGACACGTCGTACAGGGGAAATCGTGTCTCGTTTCACGGATGCTAACAGTATCATTGATGCGCTGGCTTCGACCATTCTTTCGATTTTCCTAGATGTATCAACGGTTGTCATTATTTCCCTTGTTTTATTTTCACAAAATACCAATCTCTTTTTCATGACTTTATTGGCGCTCCCTATCTACACAGTGATTATCTTTGCCTTTATGAAGCCGTTTGAAAAGATGAATCGGGATACCATGGAAGCCAATGCGGTTCTGTCTTCTTCTATCATTGAGGACATCAATGGTATTGAAACTATCAAGTCCTTGACCAGTGAAAGTCAGCGTTACCAAAAGATTGACAAGGAATTTGTGGATTATCTGAAAAAATCCTTTACCTATAGTCGAGCAGAGAGTCAGCAAAAGGCTCTGAAAAAGGTTGCCCATCTCTTGCTCAATGTCGGCATTCTCTGGATGGGGGCTGTTCTGGTCATGGATGGCAAGATGAGTTTGGGGCAGTTGATTACCTATAATACCTTGCTGGTTTACTTTACTAATCCTTTGGAAAATATCATCAACCTGCAAACTAAGCTTCAGACAGCGCAGGTTGCCAATAACCGTCTGAGTGAGGTTTATCTGGTAGCTTCGGAGTTTGAGGAGAAGAAAACGGTTGAGGATCTGAGCTTGATGAAGGGAGAGATGACTTTCAAGCAGGTTTCCTACAAGTATGGCTATGGTCGAGATGTCTTGTCGGATATCAATTTGACCATTCCCCAAGGCTCTAAGGTGGCTTTTGTGGGGATTTCGGGGTCAGGTAAGACGACTTTGGCCAAGATGATGGTTAATTTTTACGACCCAAGTCAGGGAGAGATTAGTCTGGGTGGTGTCAATCTTAATCAGATTGACAAAAAGGCCCTGCGCCAGTATATTAACTATCTGCCTCAACAGCCCTATGTCTTTAACGGGACGATTTTGGACAATCTTCTCCTTGGAGCCAAGGAGGGGACGACACAGGAAGATATCTTACGGGCGGTCGAATTGGCAGAGATGCGGGAGGACATTGAGCGCATGCCACTGAATTACCAGACAGAATTGACTTCAGATGGGGCAGGAATCTCAGGTGGTCAACGTCAGAGAATTGCTCTGGCGCGTGCTCTCTTGACAGATGCACCTGTCTTGATTTTGGATGAGGCAACTAGTAGTTTGGATATTTTGACAGAGAAGCGAATTGTCGATAATCTTATGGATTTAGACAAGACCTTGATTTTCATCGCTCACCGCTTGACCATTGCTGAGCGAACAGAGAAGGTTGTTGTTTTGGATCAAGGAAAGATTGTTGAAGAAGGAAAGCATGCTGATTTGCTTGCACAGGGTAGTTTTTACGCCCATTTGGTGAATAGCTAGAAAGAGGAGAGGATGAAACCAGAATTTTTAGAAAGTGCGGAGTTTTATAATCGTCGTTACCATAATTTTTCCAGTCGGGTGATTGTCCCCTTGTTCCTTCTGCTTGTGTTTTTACTTGGATTTGCAACGTTTGCAGAGAAGGAGATGAGTTTGTCTACTAGAGCTACTGTCGAGCCTAGTCGTATCCTGGCAAATATCCAGTCTACTAGCAATAATCGCATTCTTGTCAATCATTTGGAAGAAAATAAGCTGGTTAAAAAGGGGGAGCTTCTGGTTCAATATCAGGAAGGGGCAGAGGGTGTCCAAGCGGAGGCCTATGCTAGTCAGTTGGACATGCTAAAGGATCAAAAAAAGCAATTGGAGTATTTGCAAAAAAGTCTGCAAGAAGGGGAGAACCACTTTCCAGAGGAGGATAAATTTGGCTACCAAGCCACCTTTCGCGACTACATCAGTCAAGCAAGCAGTCTTAGGGCTAGTACATCGCAACAAAATGAGACCATCGCGTCCCAGAATGCAGCAGCTAGTCAAACCCAAGCTGAAATCGGCAACCTCATCAGCCAAACAGAGGCTAAAATTCGCGATTACCAGACAGCTAAGTCAGCTATTGAAACAGGTACTTCCTTGGCCAGTCAGAATCTAGCCTACTCTCTCTACCAGTCTTACAAGTCTCAGGGTGAGGAAAATCCGCAAACTAAGGCTCAGGCTGTTGCGCAGGTTGAAGCTCAGCTTTCTCAGTTAGAATCCAGTCTCGCTACTTACCGCGTCCAGTATGCAGGTTCAGGTACCCAGCAAGCCTATGTGTCAGGCTTAAGCAGTCAATTGGAATCCCTCAAATCACAACACTTGGCTAAGGTTGGTCAGGAATTGACCCTTCTAGATCAGAAAATCTTGGAGGTGGAGTCAGGTAAGAAAGTACAGGGAAGTCTTCTAGACAAGGGGAAAATTACGGCCAGTGAGGATGGGGTGCTTCACATTAATCCTGAGACCAGTGATTCTAGCATGGTAGCAGAAGGTGCCCTACTAGCCCAACTCTATCCGTCCTTGGAAAAAGAAGGGAAAGCCAAACTTACAGCTTATCTAAGTTCAAAGGATGTAGCAAGAGTCAAGATTGGGGACTCTGTTCGTTATACGACGACTCATGATACCAAGAATCAAATTTTCCTAGATTCGACTATTACAAGTATTGATGCGACAGCTACTAAGACTGAAAAAGGGAATTTCTTTAAAATCGAGGCGGAGACTGATCTAACTTCTGAGCAGGCAGAAAAACTTCGGTACGGGGTGGAAGGTCGTCTGCAGATGATTACAGGTAAGAAAAGTTATCTGCGCTATTATTTGGATCAATTTTTGAACAAAGAGTAATGTTCGTGTTTTTAGAGTTAAATGATTTTAAAACTGTGAGAAAGATGCTTCTTGCAGTTTTTTCTTTACGTTTTTTGAGATTATTGTTCTATTTATTCGGTTAAATTCTTGTAATTTTAGGTTTTTTATGGTAGAATGTGCTCAAGTAATACGAAAGGCGAACTTTAAAATGTCAAAACAATTAATCTATTCGGGAAAAGCTAAAGATATCTATACAACTGAGGATGAAAATCTTATTATTTCAACTTACAAGGACCAGGCGACTGCTTTCAATGGTGTTAAGAAAGAGCAGATTGCAGGCAAGGGAGTGTTGAATAATCAGATTTCATCTTTTATTTTTGAGAAATTAAATGCGGCTGGTGTGGAGACTCACTTTGTGGAGAAAATTTCAGACACGGAACAACTCAATAAAAAGGTGGAAATCATTCCTTTGGAAGTCGTGCTACGCAACTACACGGCTGGTTCCTTTTCAAAACGTTTTGGCGTAGACGAAGGAATCGCCTTGGAGACTCCGATTGTTGAATTTTACTACAAAAATGATGATTTGGATGATCCATTCATCAATGATGAGCATGTGAAATTCCTACAGATTGCGGATGACCAGCAGATTGCCTACTTGAAGGAAGAAACCCGTCGTATCAATGAACTTTTGAAAGTCTGGTTTGCTGAGATTGGGCTTAAGTTGATTGACTTTAAGCTAGAGTTCGGTTTTGACAAGGATGGCAAGATTATCTTAGCAGATGAATTTTCACCGGATAACTGTCGCTTGTGGGATGCGGATGGCAACCACATGGATAAGGATGTTTTCCGTAGGGGACTAGGTGAGTTAACCGATGTTTATGAAGTTGTTTGGGAGAAGCTGCAAGATTTGAAATAATCTGTTTGCAACGGAAAACCTTCGTCTCTCAACTAAAAGGACTCAGGCTGAAAAGGTCCCCCAGACCTTTTCACTCCGTAGGGGATTAGGAGAGCTAACAGACGTTTACGAGATTGTCTGGGAAAAGTTGCAGGAATTGAAATAACAACCTCAAGGCTGTTTGGGAACATTGTAAGAGCTGAAATAAAGGAATAAGAATTGATGGATAAACGTATTTTTGTTGAAAAAAAGGCTGATTTTCAGGTCAAATCAGAGAGTTTGGTTAGAGAACTCCAGCATAACTTGGGACTTTCAAGCTTGAAAAGTATTCGTATTGTGCAAGTGTATGATGTCTTTAACTTGGCTAAGGACCTGTTTGCGCCTGCAGAGAAACACATCTTCTCTGAGCAGGTGACAGACCACGTCTTGGACGAAGCGACTGTGCAGGCGGATCTTGCTAACTATGCTTTCTTTGCTATTGAAAGCCTGCCAGGGCAGTTTGACCAGCGTGCGGCTTCTTCACAGGAAGCCTTGCTTTTACTAGGAAGTTCGAGTGATGTAACGGTTAATACAGCCCAACTTTACTTGGTGAATAAAGATATTGATGCGACTGAGTTGGAAGCGGTCAAGAACTACTTGCTCAATCCAGTTGATTCTCGTTTCAAGGACATCACGACAGGGATTGCCAAGCAGGAATTTTCAGAGTCAGACAAGACCATTCCTAAATTGACTTTCTTTGAAAGCTATACAGCAGAAGATTTTGCCCGCTACAAAGCCGAGCAAGGGATGGCAATGGAAGTGGATGATTTGCTCTTTATCCAAGACTACTTTAAGTCAATCGGGCGCGTGCCAACTGAGACTGAACTCAAGGTTTTGGACACTTACTGGTCTGACCACTGCCGTCACACCACTTTCGAGACTGAATTGAAACACATCGACTTTTCAGCTTCTAAATTCCAAAAACAATTGCAGTCAACCTATGAAAAATATATTGCCATGCGTGATGAGTTGGGGCGTTCTGAAAAACCACAAACCTTGATGGATATGGCGACTATTTTCGGTCGTTATGAGCGTGCTAATGGACGTTTGGACGATATGGAAGTGTCTGATGAAATAAACGCCTGCTCAGTAGAAATCGAAGTGGACGTTGATGGTATCAAGGAACCTTGGCTCCTCATGTTTAAAAATGAAACTCACAACCACCCAACTGAGATTGAACCATTTGGTGGGGCTGCTACCTGTATCGGTGGAGCCATTCGTGATCCATTGTCAGGTCGCTCATATGTCTACCAAGCCATGCGTATCTCGGGTGCTGGAGATATTACCACACCGATTTCAGAAACTCGTGCTGGTAAACTGCCACAACAGGTTATTTCTAAAACAGCGGCTCATGGTTATTCTTCATATGGTAACCAGATTGGGCTTGCAACGACCTACGTTCGTGAGTATTTCCACCCAGGCTTTGTGGCTAAACGCATGGAGCTAGGTGCTGTTGTCGGAGCGGCTCCTAAGGGCAATGTCGTCCGTGAAAAACCGGAAGCGGGAGATGTGATTATTCTCCTTGGAGGTAAGACTGGACGTGATGGTGTCGGTGGTGCGACAGGTTCTTCTAAGGTTCAAACAGTTGAGTCTGTGGAAACTGCTGGAGCTGAGGTTCAAAAAGGGAATGCTATAGAAGAACGCAAGATTCAACGCCTTTTCCGTAATGGCAATGTCACTCGTCTTATCAAGAAATCTAACGACTTTGGTGCTGGTGGTGTCTGTGTAGCCATCGGTGAATTGGCAGACGGTCTTGAAATTGACCTCAACAAGGTGCCTCTTAAATACCAGGGCTTAAATGGTACCGAAATTGCCATCTCTGAATCACAAGAACGGATGGCGGTTGTGGTGCGTCCTGAGGATGTAGATGCCTTCGTTGCTGAATGTAACAAAGAAAATATTGATGCTGTTGTGGTTGCGACAGTGACTGAAAAACCAAATCTTGTCATGCACTGGAATGGTGAGACAATTGTGGACTTGGAACGTCGCTTCCTTGATACCAATGGTGTACGTGTGGTTGTCGATGCTAAGGTCGTTGACAAGGATGTCAAGCTTCCAGAAGAACTTACTACAAGCGTAGAAACACTGGAAGCAGATACCCTTACGGTTCTATCAGACCTCAACCACGCTAGTCAAAAAGGCTTGCAAACCATCTTTGATTGCTCTGTTGGTCGTTCGACTGTCAACCACCCACTTGGTGGTCGCTACCAATTGACACCAACTGAGGCTTCTGTGCAGAAATTGCCAGTTCAACATGGTGTGACCCATACGGCGTCAGTCATGGCTCAAGGATTCAACCCATATGTAGCTGAATGGTCTCCATACCACGGTGCTGCTTATGCAGTTGTCGAAGCGACCGCTCGTTTGGTGGCTGCTGGTGCAAACTGGTCTAAGGCTCGTTTCTCTTACCAAGAGTATTTCGAGCGCATGGACAAGCAAGCAGAGCGTTTTGGTCAGCCAGTAGCTGCTCTTTTAGGCTCTATAGAAGCACAAATCCAGCTTGGTCTACCATCCATCGGTGGTAAGGACTCTATGTCTGGTACTTTTGAAGAATTGACAGTGCCACCAACCTTGGTCGCTTTTGGGGTGACGACGGCAGATAGCCGTAAGGTGCTTTCGCCAGAGTTCAAGAATGCTGGGGAAAATATCTACTATATTCCAGGTCAAGCCCTCTCAGCAGAGATTGATTTTGACTTGATTAAGAAAAATTTTGCTCAGTTTGAAGACATCCAAGCTGGTCACAAAGTGACATCTGCATCAGCTGTTAAATACGGTGGTGTGGTTGAAAGTTTGGCACTTGCTACTTTTGGAAATCATATCGGTGCAGAGGTGATCTTGCCTGAACTTGAGACAGCTTTGACAGCTCAATTGGGTGGATTTGTCTTTACATCTCCTGAAGAAATTGCTGGAGTAGAGAGAATCGGTCAAACGAAAGCAGACTTTACACTCCTTGTCAACGGTGTGAAGCTAGATGGACACAAGCTTGACAGTGCCTTCCAAGGAAAACTGGAAGAAGTCTACCCAACAGAGTTTGCCCAAGCGAAAGAACTGGCTGAGGTTCCAGCTGTGGCATCAGATGTTGTGATTAAAGTCAAAGAAAAGGTCGAAAAACCTGTGGTTTACATCCCAGTCTTCCCAGGAACCAACTCGGAATATGACTCAGCCAAGGCCTTCGAAAAAGAAGGAGCAGAGGTTAACTTGGTGCCATTTGTGACCTTGAATGAAGAAGCCATTGTCAAGTCAGTTGAAACCATGGTTGACAATATCGGTAAGGCTAACATCCTCTTCTTTGCAGGTGGCTTCTCAGCTGCGGACGAACCAGATGGTTCAGCCAAGTTTATTGTCAACATTCTGCTCAATGAAAAAGTGCGTGTGGCTATTGATAGCTTTATCGCTCGTGGTGGCTTGATTATCGGTATCTGTAATGGGTTTCAGGCTTTGGTCAAATCAGGTCTTCTTCCATACGGTAACTTTGAAGATGCCACTAGTACTAGCCCAACTCTCTTCTATAATGATGCCAACCAACACGTGGCCAAGATAGTAGAAACTCGCATTGCCAATACCAACTCACCATGGTTGACTGGTGTGCAAGTGGGTGATATCCACGCCATTCCTGTTTCACACGGTGAAGGGAAATTTGTCGTGACAGCTGAGGAATTCGCGGAGCTCTGTGACAATGGACAAATTTTCAGCCAATATGTTGACTTTGATGGAAAACCAAGTATGGATTCTAAGTACAATCCGAATGGTTCTATCCATGCCATCGAAGGAATTACCAGCAAGAACGGCCAAATCATCGGTAAGATGGGACACTCAGAACGTTATGAAGACGGTCTTTTCCAAAACATCCCAGGAAATAAAGACCAGCACCTGTTCGCGTCAGCGGTTAAATACTTTACTGGAAAATAAGACTTGCAGATTTTCTAATAGATAGTATCAGTAATGTAAAAGTCATGTAGATTTAGCTCTTGGTGCTACACAAATAAAAATTAGGTATATAAAATGACATACGAAGTAAAATCTCTTAATGAAGAATGTGGTGTTTTCGGTATCTGGGGACATCCAGATGCTGCTAAATTGACCTATTTTGGTCTCCATAGTCTTCAGCACCGTGGTCAGGAGGGGGCAGGAATCCTCTCCAATGACCAAGGGAAACTAAAGCGGCATCGCGATATGGGTCTTCTATCAGAAGTCTTCAGAAATCCTGTTAACTTAGATAAATTGACAGGAACTGGTGCGATTGGGCATGTGCGTTATGCGACTGCTGGCGAAGCTTCTGTAGATAATATCCAGCCTTTCCTCTTTCGTTTTCACGATATGCAGTTTGGTTTGGCTCATAATGGAAATCTGACCAATGCAGCCTCTCTCAAGAAAGAATTGGAAGATAGAGGAGCGATTTTCAGTGCGACTTCGGACTCGGAAATCTTGGCCCACCTCATTCGTCGCAGTCACAATCCGAACTTGATGGGAAAAATCAAGGAAGCGCTCAGTCTTGTCAAAGGTGGTTTTGCCTATATCTTGCTGTTTGAGGACAAGTTGATTGCGGCTCTTGACCCCAATGGTTTCCGTCCGCTTTCTATCGGGAAAATGGCCAACGGAGCGGTGGTTGTTTCCTCTGAAACCTGTGCTTTTGAGGTTATTGGTGCAGAGTGGATTCGTGATTTGAAGCCAGGTGAGATTGTGATCATTGATGACAAGGGAATCCAGTATGATAGCTATACGGATGATACTCAGCTCGCGATTTGTTCTATGGAGTATATCTATTTTGCCCGCCCTGATTCTAATATCCACGGTGTCAATGTCCATACGGCTCGCAAACGTATGGGTGCCCAATTGGCGCGTGAATTCAAGCATGAGGCGGATATCGTGGTCGGTGTGCCCAATTCTTCCCTCAGCGCGGCTATGGGATTTGCGGAAGAGTCCGGGCTACCAAATGAAATGGGCCTCATCAAGAACCAATACACGCAACGAACCTTTATCCAACCGACTCAAGAATTGCGGGAGCAAGGGGTGCGGATGAAACTATCTGCTGTTTCAGGTGTTGTCAAAGGCAAGCGTGTGGTTATGATTGATGACTCTATTGTTCGTGGGACAACCTCTCGCCGTATTGTTCAACTCTTGAAAGAAGCAGGTGCGTCTGAGGTTCACGTTGCTATTGGCAGTCCAGCGCTGGCTTATCCATGTTTCTACGGGATTGATATCCAGACGCGTCAGGAGTTGATTGCGGCTAATCATACAGTCGAAGAAACCTGCCAAATCATTGGTGCGGATAGCCTGACCTATCTTTCGATTGATGGCTTGATTGATTCTATCGGCATCGAAACAGATGCACCGAACGGTGGTCTCTGTGTCGCTTATTTTGATGGAGACTACCCAACTCCTCTCTACGACTATGAGGAAGAATATCGTAGAAGCTTGGGGGATAAGACCAGTTTTTACAAATAGACGGATAAAGACTCTCCATGAAAGGAAGAGAAGATGATAAATAAAAATGCTTATGCTCCACGTCTCGCTACTGACTAAAAGCTAAAGCATTTGTCAGTAGATGCTTTGCCTTATGGGGCCAAAGCTAGAACCCTGACTAATATTTTTAGATAAAATAATTGTTTATCTAAAAATACGTCGAAATCTTCTCAAAGAAAAGGAAAAATAAAATGGCAAATAAAAATGCGTATGCCCAGTCGGGTGTAGATGTTGAAGCGGGTTATGAAGTTGTTGAGCGGATCAAAAAGCACGTGGCTCGCACGGAGCGTGCGGGTGTCATGGGAGCTCTAGGTGGCTTTGGTGGCATATTTGATCTTTCAAAAACAGGTGTCAAAGAGCCCGTCTTGATCTCAGGAACTGATGGTGTTGGAACTAAACTCATGTTGGCTATCAAGTATGATAAGCATGACACGATTGGGCAGGACTGTGTGGCCATGTGTGTCAATGATATCATCGCTGCAGGTGCGGAGCCCCTCTATTTCCTCGACTATGTGGCGACAGGAAAGAATGAACCAGCTAAACTAGAACAAGTAGTCGCTGGTGTTGCAGAAGGCTGTGTGCAGGCTGGTGCTGCCCTCATCGGTGGGGAAACAGCTGAAATGCCGGGTATGTATGGTGAAGATGACTATGACTTGGCTGGTTTTGCGGTCGGTGTGGCAGAAAAATCTCAAATTATTGACGGTTCAAAGGTGGCAGAAGGCGATGTTCTTCTCGGACTTGCCTCAAGTGGTATCCACTCAAATGGTTACTCACTCGTCCGTCGTGTCTTTGCCGACTACACAGGTGAGGAAGTCTTGCCAGAATTGGAAGGCAAGAAACTCAAGGAAGTTCTTCTTGAGCCGACTCGTATCTACGTCAAGGCTGTCTTGCCGCTCATCAAAGAAGAGTTGGTCAACGGTATTGCCCACATCACTGGTGGTGGCTTTATCGAAAATGTCCCTCGTATGTTTGCAGCTGACCTGGCTGCAGAGATTGAGGAAAGCAAGGTTCCAGTCCTTCCAATCTTCAAAGCCCTTGAAAAATACGGTGAAATCAAGCACGAAGAAATGTTTGAAATCTTCAATATGGGTGTAGGACTCATGTTGGCAGTTAGCCCTGAAAATGTAGATCGTGTCAAAGAATTGCTGGATGAACCAGTCTATGAAATTGGTCGCATCGTCACGAAAGAAAACGAAAGTGTCATCATCAAATGAAAAAAATAGCGGTTTTTGCCTCTGGTAATGGCTCAAATTTTCAGGTGATTGCCGAAGAATTTCCGGTGGAGTTTGTCTTTTCAGACCATCGTGATGCCTTTGTGCTCGAGCGTGCAGAAAAGCTCGGCACTCTGTCTTATGCTTTTGAACTCAAGGAGTTTGAGAGCAAGGCGGACTACGAAGCAGCTCTTGTCGAGCTCTTGGAAGAGCACCAGATTGACTTGGTTTGCCTAGCAGGCTATATGAAAATCGTTGGGCCAACCTTACTGGCAGCTTATGAAGGTCGTATCATCAACATTCATCCAGCCTACCTGCCAGAATTTCCAGGAGCTCATGGGATTGAGGATGCTTGGAATGCTGGTGTTACTGAGAGTGGCGTGACCATTCACTGGGTGGACTCCGGTGTGGATACAGGAAAGGTTATTAAACAAGTACGCGTACCACGACTAGCTGATGATACCATCGATAGCTTTGAAGCTCGAATTCATGAGGCAGAGTACAAGTTGTATCCAGAGGTTATTAGAGAATTGTTGGATAAGTAAATGAAAGGAAATAACATGACTAAACGCGCCTTAATCAGCGTCTCAGACAAAGCGGGCATTGTTGAATTTGCCCAAGAACTCAAAAAACTTGGTTGGGATATCATCTCGACAGGTGGGACAAAGGTTACCCTTGACAATGCTGGGGTTGAGACCATTGCTATTGACGATGTGACGGGTTTCCCGGAAATGATGGATGGTCGTGTGAAGACCCTCCACCCAAATATTCACGGTGGGCTCTTAGCTCGTCGTGACTTGGATAGTCACTTGGAAGCAGCTAAGGATAATAATATCGAATTGATCGACCTTGTTGTGGTCAATCTCTATCCTTTCAAGGAAACCATTCTTAAACCAGACGTGACGTACGCTGATGCGGTGGAGAACATCGATATCGGTGGGCCATCTATGCTTCGTTCAGCAGCTAAAAACCACGCTAGCGTGACCGTTGTTGTAGACCCTGCTGACTATGCTGTTGTTCTTGACGAATTGGCAGCAAACGGCGAAACCTCTTATGAAACTCGCCAACGTTTGGCGGCTAAGGTTTTCCGTCACACAGCAGCTTACGATGCCTTGATTGCAGAGTATTTTACAGCTCAGGTCGGCGAAAGCAAGCCTGAAAAACTGACCTTGACCTATGACCTCAAACAAGCTATGCGTTATGGTGAAAATCCTCAACAGGACGCTGACTTCTATCAAAAAACCTTGCCAACGGATTACTCTATCGCTTCAGCCAAACAGCTCAACGGTAAGGAATTGTCCTTCAACAATATTCGAGATGCGGATGCAGCTATTCGTATTATTCGCGATTTCAAGGAACGCCCAACGGTTGTAGCTCTCAAACACATGAACCCATGTGGAATTGGTCAAGCTGACGACATCGAGACTGCTTGGGACTATGCTTACGAGTCTGACCCAGTGTCTATTTTTGGTGGAATTGTCGTTCTCAACCGTGAGGTGGATGCTGCGACTGCTGAGAAGATGCACGGCGTTTTCCTCGAAATCATCATCGCACCGAGCTATACGGATGAAGCGCTAGCCATTTTGACCAATAAAAAGAAAAACTTGCGCATCCTTGCCTTGCCATTTGATGCTCAAGATGCTAGTGAGGTAGAGGCAGAATACACAGGTGTTGTCGGTGGACTTCTTGTGCAAAACCAAGACGTGGTCAAGGAAAGCCCAGCTGACTGGCAAGTGGTGACCAAACGCCAACCAACTGAGACAGAAGCGACTGCTCTTGAGTTCGCTTGGAAGGCTATCAAGTACGTCAAATCAAACGGGATCATAGTAACCAACGACCACATGACACTTGGTGTTGGCCCAGGGCAAACCAACCGAGTGGCTTCAGTCCGTATCGCCATCGAACAAGCTAAAGACCGTCTTGACGGTGCCGTCCTTGCTTCCGATGCCTTCTTCCCATTTGCCGATAACGTGGAAGAAATCGCTAAAGCAGGTATCAAAGCCATCATCCAACCAGGTGGATCTGTCCGTGACCAAGAATCCATCGAAGCAGCGGATAAATACGGCTTGACTATGGTCTTCACAGGCGTGAGACATTTTAGACATTAATGGGGATTTAAAAATTATCTCATTATCAACTATGATGAATGATTTATCGCTAGCAATGAGAGAAGACGTAAGTGTTCTTCTCTTTTTGTATGTCTAAAACAATAAGCATTTTAGTGTTAGAAATTATTAAAATGATTTGTTAGAGCTGTTCATGACTAATATCGAAAAACTCAGTTTCTCACTTAGCTATTTTTCATACGTTTTATGGTGTTTAAGGTTGTTGTGACTAGCTCGTTAATAGGCATGGCCTTATAATCTCCTTTTAACCATTCATCAAAAATATTGTAGAGACCTCCAATAATGAATCTACTATCATAGGTGATTTGCCTTTGAATACTGTTTGTGATATGCCAAGGTGCCATGACAGTAGTATAAGCAGCAGGAAGCTTATCATAAGACCTTTGCAAGATAAGCACTAGCAGGTTTGCGTCTTGCAAAATTTTTAATGGCTCAGTGTACTGGCTCCAATACTGAAAGAAAAGGTTCACCAAATCTTCAAAATTAGTCAGTTTTGCTGTTCGAAGTTCGATAATATAGTCTTGGATTAAGCGGTCTAAATAGTTCGTAAGAACTTCCTCTTTTGAATGGTAATAACGATAAAACGTTCGTCTAGCAATTTGAGCATGCTCGCTGAGTTCAGCAATGCTGATATTTTGGAGAGACTTCTTAGTTGCTAATAAATCGAACAAGGCTTCTTCCAGCCATTGCCGCGTTTGATATTCCATGATATTTTTCCTTTCCTGTCACACTTTTGGTCAAACTGTGCCAATTTCTCTTAAACTCTTGTTTTTGTAACAGTTTATCTTTATACTAAAAGTGTTGCGAGTGATATATGATTATCATTTATTCTTAACATTGTACAATTGTTAGTTATTATTAAGGAGGTAAAGATATGAGCATTCTTTTTAATGTTTGGATGCTACCTATTTTATTTATTTTACACGATTTTGAAGAAATGATTTTTATGCCCTTGTGGAAAACACGGCATCATCAAAAATTAGAAACTTTTAAGAAACCGTTCTTTGGTTCCGTTACGCAAGGCTCCGCTTTTGCAGTAGGTGTGTTGGAGGAATTTATCATCCTGATGTTTATTTCTGGATTCTGCCAAATAACTCACAACACTTTACTCTATTTATCTTTTGTAATAGCTTATACATCTCATTTCATAATCCATTATATCATGTGCATGCAATTTAGGGGTTATGTTCCTGGAGTCGTCACAGTAACCCTAGAATTGCCAATGGTTCTAATGATTATTTCCCACTATTGGTCTTCTGACGTTCCTTTGTTATCAGTCTTTGTCTATCTTTTATTAGCCATGATAATAGCTTTTACGAATCTTAAAATAATGCATCTCATCATGCCAAAAATCCAAACACATCTAGAAAAATATGCGAAATGAAAAATGATTAAATGAGAGCTACTTTTTAACCTTTCTGAAAGAAAAGTTTAAGGAGCGATTAAGAAAGTTCTTATATACTATAGTCATCCTAGCAATAGGAATCCTAAAACTTTTCTTTTTCATAAATCTCCTAAAAAGCCCGCTTCAAGCGGGTTTTTCATTTTGGTTTGAGAAATTGATGGTACTGACAATACAAGACAGCAAGGCATTAATTGGCAATATCAAAGATTTCTGGCATTACCGCGTCGGACACTATCGTATCATCTGCCGTATTGAAGATGAGGGGCTGATTATTGTAGCTGTCAATGGCGGACATAGGAAAGATGTTTATAAGAAGTAAGCTGAGAAGGGTGGATTTTTCAGGTGTACATCGTGGCAATAAGCATGTATGTGTCCTAAATTGGGAGAATTGAATAAATAACATTGAGAGAACGTGAATAGCGTTCTCTTTTGTTTTTCTCAATTTATTCTCAGGAGGTCACAAATGACGTCAAAAGAAAAAGAAACACGTGAATTGATTATTTCATTCTTGATGAAACAGACAGGGATAACCCGTCAAGAATTAATAGACAACATTAAAGAACTAGAATCTTTTGGATTGATTGCTTTTAACTCAAAAGGTGATCTTAGATTTAGGGAGGTTTAGGTATGGAAAGAATCTCACTTGCACAGGTTAATAACGGAGAAAGATTCTTCCGTGTACCAAAGTTACTTTTTGAGTCTGAACTCTATAAAAAGATGTCTGCTGAGTCTAAATTGCTTTATGCCATCCTAAAGGATAGATTTGAGCTATCAGTAAAAAACAACTGGATTGATGCTGATGGAAATATCTATTTCATCTTTACCGTTGAAGAAATTGGAGAGATGTTAGGTTACGGAAAAGATAAGGTTATTAAGCTGAAAAAAGAGTTGAAAAAATATGACCTACTCGAAGAAGTTCGCCAAGGTTTAAACAAACCCAATTTGATTTATCTTGGTTCTTTAAAGGTTGAAAATGAGGCTAAACCCTTGATACCAGCGGAAGTCGGAAATTCCGACTTCCAGAATTCTGAAAATCAGAATTCAAGAACTCTGGAAAACAGAAGTCAAGACTTCGGAATTTCAGAACCTAATGATACTGATTATAGTGAGCCTGAGTTTAGTGATCCTGATTTTAGTTTAGAGGAGGAAGAAGAGAAAGCCCCTCAAAATTCTGAAGGAAAAAATAGGGTCAATTTTTCCCGAAAAGTTGATAAGGCGACTAAGTACGACCGAGATTATATTTGGAACTTGGTTCATGACCAGTTACTAAAAGAAAACTTCTCACAGGCTACCGCAGATTATGCGATGATACATTTTGATGACCGCTATGAATACGCTTTAGAGAATATGAGGTTTGCCAGCTCGTCTGAAATGGTTGCTGAGTATGTCTTTAATGGCATAGTTGCTGAATGGAATAAAAACATAAGGAAACAGCAAGCAAAAAGACAGCAAAATATATAGTTTTCTTTTCAGTATAATCTGATTTGACCTTGGCAAGTCGATAAACTACCAGGAACGTTGACAATAGAATACAACCTCTGTCCTGATACAGCGTGACTATGAGATAAAAAATTGGGGGCGGAGTGTAAAGCTAGAGATCTAGTCTCAGTCACAAATTGCATTTAAGCAGGTTTTGACCGTTTGCATATTACCACAAAACGGTGCGTACGAAACACGGATATAACCGAGGGGGGTTATACGGCATGGGTGTAAATCAACCTAAATTTATTCGAAAAGGAGAAAAGAATGAATAAATTTAAAGAGGAAGCAGACAATGATGTTTGCATAAGAGACCTAAAACAATTAGGCAAAGAAGGTGGTGCAACAGCATACTTAGATAATGGACAAATAGTGAAATTAAAAGCTAAGTATGGCACTATATCAAAAAAAGGATATATTGCAGGACGTCCAATGAAATTGGAACTTAAAGTTGAATATAAAGATATTTTCATATCAATTCGTACAATAGAACGACATGGAGTTCTTATAGCTAGAAGATGTAGATATGGTTCTAAGAAAGTTCTAAAATTAACTGGACGAGGTTTTCACCGCTGTAAAAAAAAGTATGGAGGACAGAAAAATGACAGTTGGGCAAGACGGGAGAAAAAGTATGAACCTTGCCAGTCGTCCAATCAAAGATAATAATGTTCCTGTTTCTTTTTGCAATATTATCTGAAAATGAATCAGGATGGAAGAAGGAACTCAATAAAGTTTCTTGGAATGGAACACAGCCTAAATTTGATATAAGGTCATGGAATAGTGACTATACAAAAGCAGGCAAAGGAATCACGATTTTTGAGGATGAAATGATTATTCTCATGAATTCAATCAAAAAACTAAACTTAAAAGAAAGTAATAAAGAGGATTAAATTTAATGGAAACAGCAGTAAAAGTATTTCAAATTGTTCAAGCAGTCGTAAGCATCACTGGACTTGTTTGGGTTTTAGCAGGAGCTATCGATTTCTTTGGCGGACGTAACAATAACGATTCAATGCGTCAAGAAAAAGGTGCGAATTCAATGGTAAATGGTGGTGCTCTCGGTGTAATTGGTGCTGCGATATGTCAAGCAATCATTGCAGCGCTTCAAGCAATCAACTAAAGCCTGAAAGGAGCTAGAGGGAATGGATAATATTACTAATTCCCTAGCTGAATATAGTTCAACAGTCAACCAGTATTCTGATCAAATCAATAATGCCTTGTTGCCAGTTGCTTCAATCCTGATATTAAGTTTCTTTTTAGTTGATATAATCTCTTGGAATAAGAGACTTGGACAAGAAGGAGGAAGTCTGACTGTTCAATTATGGATGGAAGTTGCGCTAGGATATGTTATTGCTTTTTTGCTAGTATATAATACTTCTGCAATATTTGACTTTATTGTTTTGATATTTAACAAAGGAATTACTTTGGTAAATGGAGTTCTACCACAGAGATCATTTGATGTAGAGGTTGACACTTCAGGCATCAGTGGATGGATTTTTAAACAGATTGTTTCACTTGTTGCTAAAACAGTTGATTTTATTGGTGATATTTGTGCCAAAATAATTGTTTTCTTACGTTTTTTCCAAATGTATATTTTGAAAGCAATCTCACCATTAATTGTTGCTTTTTTTATGTCAGAGCAAACAAGACCAGTTGCTATTAATTTTTTGAAGCATTTTGCATCATACGCACTGCAAGGACTTCTAATTGTTATTATAGTGAGCCTTTATCCTGCATTAGTAACAGATGATATGTTTAAAGCAGGTTCAGGAGACTGGGTTGTTGCATTTGCATCAATTGGAAAAGGTGTTGTATATATTATTGCAATATTCGGAAGTCAAAAATTAGCAAAAACACTTTTAAATGCCATGTAAAAAAGCAATAAATTTGGTAAAATAGTTCCATAAGGAGGTGAGTTCATGTCAGAAAAACGATACTATATCAAGCGAGAAGGAAACCATTTCAAATTGTCTCCTCAATCGCAAGAAGAACCATTAGAAACCCCTACGTCAGTTCAATCAAACGCTCCAAAACGAGTGAAACGCTCCATTTGGTCAATGATTGGCAACTTCTTTAGTATGTTTTTATCAGGTCTGATTTTGATTATAGGATTTCTGATTGCTACTCCTTTCTTTTTAATAAATTTATTGATTAATTGGATCAAATTATCTATTGGATTTGCAATTTTTTGGGCTATTGCATATATCGTATATGATACAATTATTCTTAACAATATGTCACTTGGTGTCCATCCATTTAATACAACAATTGTATTAACTATAATGGGCTTAGGCTTCATAGCTTCAATTTTTGTGACGATTGCTCAAATAAAAGAATAAATTGACTTTAATATGTTGAACTGACACTTTGCTTGCAAAGTGTTTTTATTATAGCTAGAAAGAAAAATTATGAATAAACTAGGAAGCGAATTTCTGAAAGAATTTGATAATTACGAAAGACCAATTGCATTTGGACTGACAAAGCGGTTATTAATTATGATGCTCGGTATAGGAATTGTTATCTCTTTAACTATTTCAATATCGCTAATGGAATTATCAGATATTTTTATGTATCTTGTAGCTTTACTGATCACACCGCCATTTATTGTTTATGGACTAGGATTTGATGAATCAGTCAAGGATAAGATATTATTTAATTTAAAAGTTCAAAAACGTTCATATATTACAGAATTTAGAGAAGAGGAGGAACTCAAAAAAGATGATTTTAAGTATTGGAAAAAAGTCAAAGAGTATGACGAAAGCTGAAAAAGAGAGAAAAGCACGTCTAAAACGCTCATTGAAAGCATCTACTCAAAATACTATCAAATATAATAGTTTATTTGAAAGTGGGTTGATGCACATTGCTAAAAACGAATGGTCAAGAACCTATCGCTTGGGTGACGTCGCCTATCTATCCGCTAACCAGGAAGAAAAGATTGACGTGATTGATACACACGCTGAAGCGCTCAATTCACTTGATGCAGGCTCTACTTATCAGCTCCTGGTTATCAATCGGAAAATCGAAGACAACGCTGTTGACCAAATCAAATATGATGAAGTTGGAGACGGTTTTGATGATTTTCGCAGAGAGTACAATGAAATTATCGAAAGTCGTTTTTCAAGCGACTCTAAAAATTTTCAGGTAGAGAAATATGTTACTCTTAGAACTGAAGCATATAATAAAAGTCAAGCAGATTCTATTCTGAATGAACTTGGGAACTCTCTTGAAAATCAATATGCTCAGATGGATATTACATTTAAAGAGTTGGGTGGAAAAGAAAGGCTTGATATATTTTCGGAACTGCTAAATGGTAAACGGAAGTTACCTTATTCATTCAGAGATATTGCATTGTCTGAATTGCATACAAAAGACTTTATTGCACCTAACAGGCTTCATTTTTTAGAGAACCGTTTTCGTATTAACGAAGAAGTGGCTAGAGTCATGTATGCTAAAAATTTCCCTACTTTTCTTACTGACAAGATGATTAAAAATCTTACCGATATTGGTGTTGAGTTGGCGATTACAATACATGCAGAGCCTTATGAGCCATCCAGTTTTATGAAAAAAATCAATAACATTGATACGACAATTAAAGCTGAAATGGTTAAAGCTCAACGTTCAGGGGCTCAAGAAGGTATCGATCAAGATTTAGCCGTTAGTGGTAGAGCCAGGGAAATTTCAGAATCGACGAGACGTTGGAAAGAAGAGATTGATGATAACGATCAAAAGGCTTTCTCAGGAATTATTGCTATTTACTTCAAAGCTAAAGATGAAGAAGAATTAGCAAGTGTCACGGATAAGATTCTGACTGCTTCTCGTAAAGTAGGAGTTGACTTCCAGGAGTGCTATTATTATCAAGAAGAAGGATTGAATACAATTCTTCCTATCGGGCACACTTTTTTAAATGTGAAGCGTAGATTTGTTCGTGATATGACTACTGCAAACATAGCTACACAAGTACCGTTCACAAATGTTGACTTAAAGTCAGAAAGCCCACGTGCACTATATTATGGCCAAAATCAATTATCTAATAATGTTATTACAATTGACCGTAAAGCAGACCTTAATACTGGTTCAGGGGTTGTACTTGGTTCTTCAGGTTCAGGTAAATCTGTTACAGTTAAAACTATGGAAATTATACCAACTTATCTGAAGAACCCTGAAGACCGTATCATCATTGTTGACCCTGAAGATGAATATTCAGATATTGGTAGAGAGTTTGGCGCTCAACAAGTCGATATTTTTATCGGTTCTAAGTCGCACTTAAATTTGTTAGATTTGCCTGACATGAGTCAACTGAAGGACGAAGATAATGATCCAATTGGTGATAAATCAAATCTTCTGATGGGGTTGTTTGAATCAATCCTTGATGAAGTCGGTGACGTGCAATATACCATTATTGACCGTGTGACACGTGAAACTTATAAACGGTTTGCGGATGAAGATAGAACGCCAACGCTTGCAGATTGGCACGATATTTTACAAGAGCAGGAAGAACCTGAAGCCCAGGAGTTAGCGCTTAAATCAGAAATATATGCTAAAGGGTCACAAAATATCTTTGCACATGAAACAAACGTAGATATTACAGATCGTTTTGTTGTCTTCAATTTGAAGCGTTTAACAGGTAAATTAAAGCCATTTGCAATGATGGTTATCCAGGATTATATTTGGAATCAAGTTGTCGCTTCCCAAGGGAAACTCACTACTCGCATTTATTTCGACGAGGTACAGCTCTTCTTCAAAGAAGAAGTCCAGGCTATCTTCTTTACAGAGTTGTATTCACGGGTTCGTAAATACGGGGCGATTGCAACAGCCATCACACAAAATATTGAAACCCTGATGAACAAAGAAGAAGGGCGCAAGTTGGTATCTAATAGTGAGTTCATGATTCTCTTGAAACACAAGAAATCAGACTTATTGGCTCTTTCTAAAGCCATTACACTTACTCCAACTCTTACCAGGTATATTGAAAAACCAAAAGCAAAAGGAACGGGCTTGATTGTCGCAGGTCAAGTGGTTGTACCTTTTGAAAATCCAATTCCTCGACATACACGATTATTTGAATTAGTTGCTACAGATGCGTAGGAGGTGTAATTTTGTCAAGAAAGACAAGGAAGGAATTACGTCAAGCAACTCGTGAATATAAGGAAGCCAAAAAAGACATTCGTAATGCTAGAAAAAAATATGCTAAAGCAGATAAGAGGGATAAACAGCTTTTACAGCCAAAAACAGAAGCAGAAAAGCGTTACCTGAAGCAGAAGAAAAATGCAAGGCGACAAGTTGCTAGTAAAGAAATATCTCAGCTAAAAGAAAGAAAAAAGGAAGCAGGTGTTAAAAGAAGGCAAGCGATTCAGAGAAATGGAGGAACGACTCCCCAAAAAGTCGGTAGATTGGCACATAATCAAGCAACTCAACTTGTAGATGGTGCTTTTCAAGATAATGACTATTTAGAAGATGTTGCTTCAGCAAGACAGAATATCAGACGAGCACATGTAGAAGTTAGACAAGCAAAAAAAATTGGAAAGTATTCTATCAAAATAGCTTCAAATTCAGTAAGAAATGCTTATGCATCAGGAAATAGGACTTACAATCTTGTTCGTGGAAAGGGGTTTACAAGAACACCTGTTAAAGCTCGTTGGGAAACAAAAGTAAAAAATAAGTACCAACTATTAAGAGCTAAAACTAATGCTTCTAAAGCAGGGAGATTTGGAAAAACTGTAAAAAAAGTAACTTCTAAAATTAGTAAGCCGTTATTCACTATCCTAAAAAATCCTTTAACTGCAAAAACATATATCGTTTTGTTTATTATGTTTTTAGCAATTGCTATTTTTGGGGCAATGGCAGGAGGAGGAAGTTCGACTGTAGCACAAAACGAGTTTGATCTTACAGAAGCCTGGACTCATATTTCAAAAATTGATAGAGAAAAATCAACAGATAAGGTCGATTATTGGACAAATATTGATGAAATAATGATGTTCATGGGTTACAAGTATGAAGATTACAAGCTAGATTCACCCTATAATACGGATAAGAAGTGGTGGGAATTAAATCATTCTTACAGGGAGCTTCTTTCCGATATTTGGGGAGAATTAAATAAAGATAAAGACAATCTAAAAACAATGTCTGATATCTATACTTCATCTGAAAATAAATATCTAAGATTGAGTGAATCCGAGTTAAAAGAGTATAACGAAGTCTTAGAACAGGCAAAACAAGTAGGCTATTATGTAACATATAATGATTTAGCCAATCCATTTAATTCAACGTCAGATGATGAAAAAATAGATCCTATACGTATCGATAAAAGGTTTGGCTATGTTTCAAAAACAGAGATATATAATGGTTCTGTTTTGCAAGCGAATCAAGGGGCAAAACTTTATGCTGTAATGGATGGTACAATTTCTGTAAAAGAGCAAGATGTGATTATATCATCAGAAACGGCAGAATTTACTTATAAGAATGTAACTCGTGTTCGTGTCAATGATGGTGATAAGATTAAAGTCGGGAATGAAATTGGTGAGGTAAGTGATGTAGGAGGGCAAGAAGTTTACTATAGAAAACTCAAAAACAAGAAAAAGAAAGAATGGGTTTGGGTAAATGTTGGTTTCTATCTTCCAAAAGTTGAGTATAATCAGACTACTTCAGTAATTTCAGATATGAACCTAGACGGTGATATTGGTAAAAAAATAAATGATATATACAACTTCTTCAAAAAACAAGATAGTAGCGTAACTTTAAATGGTATCTCAGCAATTCTAGGAAACTTTTGGACAGAATCTTCAATAACAGCAAAACGTGCTGAAGGAGATTATCTGAATCCTCCCGTGGGAGCTTCAGCTAGCTCTTGGGATGACCCTACCTGGTTGAATATGGGGAATGCTGAAGTGTATCACGGGAAATATCCAAACATTATCCATCGAGGGATTGGACTTGGACAATGGACTGATACCCGTGATGGTTCGATTAGACATACAATGTTATTGAACTATGCTAAGGAAAAAGGAAAAAAATGGTATGATCTTGAACTTCAACTTGACTTCATGCTAAATGGTGATTCTCCTTACTACATTGAACATTTAAAGAATATCCTTCATTCAAATGATGATGTAGATTATTTAACTAATAAATTCTTGGTTAATTGGGAAGGGAACGAAGGAGATAAAGTAAAAGAACGGCAACATAATGCTCAACAAGTTTTATCGTATCTCAAAAATCCTAGAGGTCACACTAGAGGAGGAAGTTCTGTTTTAGAAAGTTCATGGGGTTTCCCTTCAGAGTATTCATCTAAAATATCTAGTTATCCTTCAGGAGCTACCGTTTCGGCTAGTCTTGATGGTAATACTTATCCTATTGGCCAATGTACCTGGTACGTGTATAATCGATTAGTAGAAGCAGGAGCTCCTCATTATAATTGGTTAGGAGATGGACAGAACTGGGTTAGAGGATTGGTTGCCAGAGGATGGCAATACAGTTCAACTCCTGTAGCAGGAGCAGTTATGTCAATTCAAGGTGGTTTTTGGAATACTCCTGAAGAGTATGGGCATGTATCTTATGTTGAACATGTAAATGAAGATGGCAGCTTTCTAGTTTCTGAATGTAATATTCGAGGAGTTCAAGATAGAATACATTGGACTCTTTGGACAAATCAAAGTTACCTTTCATTTGCAATTCCGCCAAAATAGAAGAAAGAATGGAGAATTATGATAGATTCATCTAAATTAAAAGTAATAAAATTTATTGGTTATATATTATTGATTATCCTTGCCGTATTTATTGGAGTAGGTATAGGACAAACAGTAGCAGATCACAATCAAAAAAAGGAAATCGCTGAAAGTAAACAGACAGCGACAAAGGAGGGGCTTAATCAGGAAGAGGTAAAAGAATTTTTAGTGAACTATTATACCAAAAAAGATCTTGGAGAGAATAGGAATCGCTATAAAGAGTATATGACTGATGGTCTATATAAACAAACAGTAGCTAAAGAAGAAGAACCTGTGAGCCAAACATATAAAGGATTTGTTGTAGATTTTCAGTTTAAATCAGCAGAAATTTATATCAATCAAGACAAATTACAAGTTATAGCGCAAGTAAATTATGTAAATACTTTACTAGATGAAAAGAAAAACTATAACACTGCTCAAAAAAATGTTTTGAACAAAAAGACGCTGAGAATAAGTTATACTAATGAAAATGGCAAAATGAAAGTAAATAAGATGGAATCCATTATTTTAACAGATCAAACAGGCGACTATGGAATTTTGGATAGTACAAAACCATCTGAAGGTTCTACAACAGATTCATCAACAAAACCAACGACAACACCTAGCACCTCAAATTCAAATTAAAGGAGAAAAATATGGCACCAAAAAAGACACAAACACAATCATTGAAGGGCAAACTTGAAAAATTTAATGCTGAGTTAGAAAAAATTCAAGAACAGAAAAGAGCCTTGAATCAAAAGGAAAAAGAGTATGAAGCGAAAATTAATGCACTTCAAGCAGAATATATCATTGCGTTAATGGCTGAGTCAGGTAAGTCTTTTGATGAATTTGAAAATTTTGCATTTAATAATTCTAACCAGGTAAATTCTTCTGAAGAGGTCGGTGAGGGTCATGTTCAGAATTATTAATCTACAAACAAATCAGCAAGAAACCTGTCAAAATAGGGATGAATTACTATCTCTTATTAATGATAGGTCGGTTTGGGCAGAAGATAGAGGAGAAACGATAACTATTCAAATAGACCAATTGGGAGAAGAGGGGATCATTTTAGACAGTCTATCTTTATCTCTCCCTCTTGAATCAATTGTGGAAGAAGCGCTCTCAGGGTTTGGTTTTAAAAGAGAAAAAAAATCATTTGGGTTTTTAAAATCAAATAAGCAGAAAAAAGAAAAGCGTACCTCTGTTAAAAAAGATAAAAAGTTAGAATCTCTTAAAAGCGTAGAACAATCTCAAAATAACCTGGTTGAAGATAAAAAAGAGACAGAAAAGTTGATTACTAAATCAGTCTCAGATAAGCCAGTAAAAACTAGAAAATTAAGGTTTGGTTCGCTTGTTCTTACAATAGTTATCTGTTTAATTACAATAGCATCTATTGCTTCACTATCTCTTGTTCAAGTTCAATCTAAGAAAATTAATGAGCTTGAAAATCGGATACAGCTTGAAGAGAAACAAGGGAAAATTGAAGTTTTTGGTAGATTTTTTATCGCAAATTTCTATACTGGAAAAAGTGAAAATATTGTAGATTTTTTAAGCAGTGAAATGAAGACTGAAGGTCTTGAACTCAAAAAAGGGGTTAAAGCACAATCAACAATTTACGAATCACTAACCGAATCACAAGATATTATTCAAGTTACATTTGTGATCACTACAACAGAAGACTCGAATAATATTAAAACGATTAGAATGACTCTTCCTTTACGTGAAGAGGAAAAATCAATGTATGGCTATGTAATCGTAGGTAAACCTATTATTACAGGTTTTGCAGAATAACAAATATTAAAATAAATACAAAAGAGGAAAAAAACATGAAAAAATGGGCTAAAATCATCACACTATCATCTATTGTCGTACTTGCTTCAGCAAGCGCTCAAATAGCTTATGCAGATACAAACACTTCAAAAAATGAAACAGCTATTCCTGTTGTAGTGCCAAATACTGGAGCTACAACAATTCCATCAAGTGATACAACTGTTCCTGTTGTAGAACCAAATACTGGAGCTACAACAATTCCATCAAGTGATACAACTGTTCCTGCTGTAG
>CBDFAU010000023.1:0-28854 GCA_965245755.1 Streptococcus mitis
CCGAAGAATTAGCCCGTATCGAGGGAGATATGCTGGAGGCGCGTGAGAAGTCAGCTAACCTAGAGTACGAAATTTTTATGCGTATTCGTGAAGAGGTCAGCAAGTACATCCAGCGTTTGCAGGCTCTAGCCCAAGGAATTGCGACGGTTGATGCCTTACAGAGTCTGGCGGTTGTGGCCGAAACTCAGCATTTGATTCGACCTGAGTTTGGCGATGACTCACAAATCGATATCCAGAAAGGGCGCCATGCTGTCGTTGAAAAGGTCATGGGAGCTCAGACCTATATTCCAAATACCATTCAAATGGGAGGGGATACTAGTATCCAGTTGATTACAGGGCCTAACATGAGTGGGAAGTCGACCTATATGCGTCAGCTGGCCATGACAGCGGTGATGGCTCAGATGGGTTCTTACGTACCAGCAGAGAATGCTTATTTACCGATTTTTGATGCTATCTTTACCCGTATCGGAGCAGCAGATGACTTGGTTTCAGGTCAGTCCACCTTTATGGTGGAGATGATGGAGGCCAATAATGCCATTTCGCATGCGACCAAGGACTCTCTCATTCTCTTTGATGAATTGGGACGAGGAACTGCAACTTATGACGGAATGGCTCTTGCCCAGTCCATCATCGAATATATCCATGAGCATATCGGAGCCAAGACCCTCTTTGCGACCCACTACCATGAGTTGACCAGTCTGGAGTCTAGCTTGGAACACTTGGTCAATGTTCACGTGGCAACTTTGGAGCAAGGTGGGCAGGTCACCTTCCTTCACAAGATTGAACCAGGACCAGCTGATAAATCCTACGGTATCCATGTTGCCAAGATTGCTGGTTTGCCAGCAGACCTTCTAGCAAGGGCGGATAAGATTTTGACTCAGTTAGAGAATCAAGGTACAGAAAGTCCAGTTCTTATGAGGCAAACAAGCGACGTCACGGAACAGATTTCACTATTTGATACGGCAGAAGAGCATCCTATCCTAGCAGAATTAGCTAAATTGGACATTTACAACATGACACCCATGCAGGCTATGAATGTCTTGGTCGAGTTGAAACAAAAACTATAAAAATAATCCCACTCATGCATTTGTGAGTGGGATTATTGCTCTTACTTTCTATGCTCCAAGAGTTGATTGATATGGTCTACTTTTTTTGATGCTCTTTTATAGGAAATAGTCCAAATGATGAGGTAGACAATCGCAAACTCGATAATGAGTTGGAGATAGAAAATCCAGTGGAAGGGAAACCAACCTGCTAGGGTTGCTAGTGGGACAAAGCCAGCCAGCATGAGGAAGAAATGGGTCAGAGTCGCACGGAGCAAGCTCCAGTCACGGCTGAATAATCGCTTTCCAAAGTTGAAGAGAATACCGATAGCTGCCCAAATAAGTGTGCAGTAGAGCAAGACCAAGGCACCGTGAACCTGATGTTGAGCCATCACTTGGCCGATGAGAGACTCGGGACTCAGTGGGGCGTAGGTATTTGGTGCATAAATGAGTGAAAAGATGATAGAGAGGATGAGGCCGATAAGAACACCGGCAGCTGCATCGTGAAATACTTGTGTTTTCATAGTTCTAATTTCTCCTTGATGGTTTTTAGGTAACGGCGGGAAGAGTAGGTGAAGCTTTCGTTTTTTAGAAAGATTTCTACCAGACCGTTGGGCGTAAGCTTGAGATGAGAGATGGAGTTGATATTGATGATTTCTGATTGGGAAATTTGGATAAAATTGCTTGGCAAGAGTTCAAGAACTTGATAGAGTCGCAAATCAACGTTGTAGGTCTGACTCGCAGTTTCTGCTAGAACCTTCCGATTCTCGATATAGAAGCGTTGTATCTTACCAATCTTAACGAGATAGACCTGATCATCAATCTTTCCTTTGATTGTTTCTTTTTGGTCCAGATTTTCTGCGAACTCGATGACTTTCTGGATTTTATCGGTTTCTTGAGGTGCTTGGACAATCAGCTTTTCCTCCTTGTAAGTTTCACTAATCTGTAGTTCTACTTTCATAAATTTCTCTCCTTGTTTTTCATACAAAATTGTGATCACTTATTGTACACCTTTATTAAACACTATTTTACGATACCTGACAAGGGACTTTGTTTATGTGGAGGGATTTGGCTCCTATGTGGTGCTTGCTTTTCTGTCCTTTCTGAAATATGGTATAATAGCACTAATCAATTTCTAGGAAAATAGATACAGAAAGGGGCTGAAAGATGTCTCATATTATTGAATTGCCAGAGGTGCTGGCAAACCAGATCGCGGCTGGAGAGGTTATCGAGCGTCCAGCTAGCGTTGTTAAGGAGCTAGTAGAAAACGCCATTGACGCGGGCTCTAGTCAGATTATCATTGAGATTGAGGAAGCTGGTCTCAAGAAAATCCAAATCACAGATAATGGTCATGGAATTGCCCACGATGAGGTGGAATTGGCCTTGCGTCGTCATGCGACCAGTAAGATAAAAAATCAGGCAGATCTCTTTCGGATTCGGACGCTTGGTTTTCGTGGTGAAGCCCTTCCTTCTATAGCGTCTGTTAGTGTCTTAACTCTGCTAACGGCGGTAGATGGTGCTAGTCACGGGACCAAGCTGGTCGCGCGTGGGGGAGAAGTAGAGGAAATCATCCCAGCGACCAGTCCTGTGGGAACCAAGGTTTGTGTGGAGGACCTTTTTTTCAACACGCCTGCCCGCCTCAAGTATATGAAGAGCCAGCAAGCAGAGTTGTCTCATATCATTGATATTGTCAACCGTCTGGGTTTGGCCCATCCTGAGATTTCTTTTAGTTTGATTAGTGATGGTAAGGAAATGACACGAACAGCGGGAACAGGTCAATTGCGTCAAGCTATCGCAGGGATTTACGGTTTGGTGAGTGCCAAGAAGATGATTGAAATTGAGAATTCTGACCTTGATTTCGAAATTTCTGGCTTTGTGTCCTTGCCTGAGTTAACTCGGGCCAATCGCAATTATATCAGTCTCTTCATCAATGGTCGTTATATCAAGAATTTCCTACTCAATCGTGCTATTTTAGATGGTTACGGAAGTAAGCTCATGGTGGGACGCTTTCCGTTGGCTGTTATTCATATCCATATTGACCCTTATCTAGCGGATGTCAATGTGCATCCAACCAAGCAAGAGGTGCGGATTTCCAAGGAAAAAGAACTGATGACCCTGGTCTCAGAAGCTATTTCTAATAGTCTCAAGGAGCAAACTTTGATACCTGATGCCTTGGAAAATCTTGCCAAATCGACTGTGCGCAATCGTCAAAAGGTGGAGCAGACCATTCTCCCTCTCAAAGAAAATACGCTCTACTATGAGAAGACTGAGCCGACAAAACCTAGTCAAGCTGAGGTGGCTGATTATCAGGTTGAATTAACTGATGCAGGACAAGACTTGACCTTGTTTGCCAAGGAAACCTTGGACCAATTGACCAAGCCAGCAAAACTGCATTTTGCAGAGAGAAAGCCTGCTAATTATGACCAACTAGACCATCCAGAGCTAGATTTAGCCAGTCTTGATAAGGCTTATGACAAGCTGGAGCGAGAAGAATCATCCAGCTTCCCAGAGTTGGAGTTTTTCGGACAAATGCACGGGACTTATCTCTTTGCACAGGGACGAGATGGGCTCTACATCATAGACCAACATGCAGCTCAGGAACGGGTCAAGTATGAGGAATATCGTGAAAGCATTGGCGATGTTGACCAGAGCCAGCAGCAACTCCTAGTGCCCTACATCTTTGAATTTCCAGTGGATGATGCCCTGCGTCTCAAGGAAAGAATGGCACTTTTGGAGGAAGTTGGGGTCTTTCTAGCAGAGTACGGGGAAAATCAATTTATCCTTCGAGAGCATCCTATTTGGATGGCAGAAGAAGAGATTGAATCAGGCATCTATGAGATGTGCGACATGCTCCTTTTGACCAAGGAAGTTTCTATCAAGAAATACCGAGCAGAGTTGGCTATTATGATGTCCTGCAAACGGTCTATCAAAGCCAATCATCGTATCGATGACCATTCGGCTAGACAGCTCCTCTATCAGCTCTCTCAATGTGACAATCCCTATAACTGTCCTCACGGACGTCCTGTTTTGGTGCATTTCACCAAGTCGGATATGGAAAAAATGTTCCGACGCATTCAGGAAAATCACACTAGTCTTCGTGAATTGGGGAAATATTAAACTAACAAGGAAAACTATGTACGAATATTTAAAAGGAATCATTACCAAAATTACTGCTAAATACATTGTTCTTGAAACCAATGGTATTGGTTATATACTGCATGTGGCCAATCCTTATGCCTATTCAGGTCAGGTTAATCAGGAGGCTCAGATTTATGTGCATCAAGTCGTGCGTGAGGACGCTCATCTGCTTTATGGATTTCGCTCAGAAGACGAGAAAAAGCTCTTTCTCAGTCTGATTTCGGTTTCTGGGATTGGTCCTGTATCAGCTCTCGCTATTATCGCTGCCGATGACAATGCTGGCTTGGTTCAAGCCATCGAAACCAAGAATATCACTTATTTGACCAAGTTTCCTAAAATTGGTAAGAAAACAGCCCAGCAGATGGTGCTAGACTTGGAAGGCAAGGTAGTAGTTGCAGGAGATGACCTTCCTGTCAAGGTGGCAGTGCAAGCTAGCGCTGAAAACCAAGAATTGGAAGAAGCTATGGAGGCCATGTTGGCTCTGGGCTACAAGGCAACAGAGCTCAAGAAAATCAAGAAATTCTTTGAGGGAACGACAGATACAGCAGAGAACTATATCAAGTCGGCCCTTAAAATGTTGGTCAAATAGGAGCAGAGCATGACAAAACGTTGTTCGTGGGTCAAGATGACCAATCCGCTCTATATCGCCTATCATGATGAGGAGTGGGGCCAACCCCTCCATGATGACCAAGCATTGTTTGAGTTGTTGTGTATGGAAACCTATCAGGCAGGCCTATCTTGGGAAACGGTACTCAACAAACGCCAAGCTTTCCGAGAAGCTTTTCATGGCTATCAAATTCAAGCGGTCGCAGAGATGACTGATACCGAATTGGAAAACTTGCTGGAGAATCCAGCCATCATCCGAAATAGAGCCAAGATTTTTGCTACACGCGCTAACGCCCAAGCATTTTTACGACTACAGGAAGAATATGGCTCTTTTGATGCCTATCTTTGGTCCTTTGTTGAGGGGAAAACGATCGTTAACGATGTTCCCGATTACCGCCAAGCCCTAGCTAAAACACCTCTGTCTGAGAAGTTAGCCAAAGATCTCAAAAAACGAGGCTTCAAGTTCACAGGCCCAGTCGCCGTCTTGTCTTTTCTACAGGCTGCAGGGCTAGTTGATGACCATGAGAATGATTGTGAGTGGAAAAGCGGTCGTTAGTATGTACAGGTAACTAGCATATCTGAGAATATAGAAAAAAGCTGAGAAATTTTTCCCAGCTTTTTATATATACTATTAGATTTGTTAGAGTGAAGTCAAAAAAGTGATTCCACCTAAAATAACACCAGCTGAATTTGGAATGATTAGTATCCAATCCTTCTTAGGTTCCTTTGTCCATCCATAAATAACCCAGATTAAGCAAGATATAGCAGCTGATAAAGGTTGAAATGGTTGAGCTTTATTTCCCTGTAAATTAGCGATAATTTGAGGTATGTAGGCAATAAATACTATAATTCCAATAAAGGCACCAATAGAACCTACGATTCGATTAATTTTTTGTTTTGTCATATACACCTCCTTCAAAAGGATATCATAGAAATTAGCGAAATGCAATAAATTCAGATACAAATTGTAACGAAAACCAATACAAAAGCACAAAAATAGAGAAACTATTTATTTTTTGTTATAGTCAAAGCGAATGACCTGTTCCTGTGCATCTACATGAGCATGGACCCCAAAGGGTATAATGGCTCTTGGAGTTGTGTGGCCGACATTCAGATCATAGACAATCGGGATATTGCTGTCAATAATATCCAATAGTGCCTCTTTATAGTCGTCATAGAAAGTTTCATCCATAGGTTTTCCGACCAGGAGTCCACTGATAACCTTGAATATACCAGTGTTCTTTAAAGTCCGCAACATCTTTTTGAAGTATTCCGGCTCAGGCTTTTCTTCGCTTGTTTCTAGCAAGAGGATTTTTCCTTCCCAGTCTGACAAGTCAGGGAAAAGTTTGTATTTTTGGCAGAGCTCCGTGCTATCTGCGTATCGAGAGTTGTCAAAGATATCGTAGAGGGATTCGAGGCAACCACCGAGGATTTTTCCCTCAAACTGGGCATTTCCCCGCAACAGTTCGAAACCAGTATTTGCATGACTGATGCGAGGTGTTCCCAGAGCCTTGGGACTGAAGTCAGTCCTTTCATCATACCAAACGTCACTAGGGCGGATTTCTGAGATTCTTCCCGTCTCAATCAATTCTTTAAAGTAGTGGAGGCTATAGGTCAGCACTTCCTTGTCCAATTCACAAATGTCTGCTAGGAAGGATTGACCATAAAAAGTTTTGATTCCTAGTTTATGCAACATGAGATGGTTCATGGTTGTATCCGAGAAGCCAAGAAAAATTTTTTGTTTGATAACCTTTTGTAGTTGGTCATTTTCAAAAAGATAAGGTAGTAAGCGATAGGTATCGTCTCCACCGATGGCGCATAGGATCATGTCGATGCTATCATCAGAAAAGGCATGAATCAAATCCTCTGCACGAGCTTCAGGATGGTCCTTGATAAAGTCTAATCCTTTTAGCGAATGAGGCAAAAAGGTAGGATTGAGTCCCAGGTTCTTGAGACGTTGGACACCCAAGTCCACTTCGTGTTTGACAAAGTCCTCTCCGATAATGCCACTAGATAAACTAACAATACCAATAGTAGAAATCATATTTTATCCTCCTGGAAATAGATTGAGCCTATTTTATCACAAAAGATTAGATAGAGCTATGTGGGATGTCAGAAGAATTCTTTAAAATCAAAAAAGTAAGTGAAAAAGCAACCGCACCTGCAGTTGCTTTTATCATTCTTCTTAATAACGTGTTGGTCCTGCACTTGCGCTGCGGATGTTCAAGCGTTTCTTGAGATAGAAGCGAAGGGCTAGGAGGGCCACTCCGATAATAGCTAGTGGCAATGGAGCCAGTACTGGGTTAAGGCTAGCTGGTAGGAAGCTTGTTGCAAAGAAAACAAGTAACCAAAGGAACATAGAAGCTAGGATAACCAGTACAGATTTCCAGAAAGGTGGACGTTGACTGCGGTCCATATCTGGTCCATAGTATTGGTAAACAAAGTAGTACATCAAGTAGAAGGCAAATCCACCAACCAGTCCAACTAATAGAAGGGTAATCAAACCGTAACCGATAGCCTGATCTGCTGAGAAGAAGGTTGTGAGGGCGCTGACGAGGGCAAAGAGGCTAGTGATGAAAAGAGCTGAGTCCATAATCATGAGTTTTGGATCATCATTTTCTTTTGGATGCTCTTTTTCATATTGCTCCTTGACAGTGAAGCTATGAGCCCAGTGAGTTGGTGCGCCGTAAAGGGAACGAGCAGTCGTACCTTTGGCTTGCTCTTCAAGGATTTGGGGAATAACTTCCTCAAAAATAGCCTTAATTTCAGCGTCTGATTTCCCATCTTTGATGAATTGTTGGGTAGCGATGTGGACAAACTCTTGGTTTTTCTTGGTTAATTTTTGTAGATCAATCTGAGACATAGGAACTCCTCTTAGAACCATTTTTTATGGATGAGATAGAGAGTGAGCGAGACACTCATAGCAAAGGCGATAAAGACGATTAACCAGAAGGCATTTGGCTCGCCGTTTAGGGGGATTTCATTATCCTTAAAGTTCATCCCGTAGGCAGAGAAGACCATGGTTGGGATGGACATGACGATGGTCACAAGGGCCAAGGTTTTCATGATGTTGTTCTGGTTATTGGAAATGATAGAGGCAAAGGTCTCTGTCATAGAATGCAAGACGTTTCCATAAATGTCTGCCATCTCGATGGCCTGTTGGGTTTCAATCAAGGTATCTTCAAGCAGGTCTTCGTCCTCAAGGTATTTCTTGATATTGCTGGTTGAGCTGGTTAATTTCTTAATCACACGCTCGTTTGTTTTGAGGGAGGCCTTGAAATAGACGATAGTTTTTTCCAATTCCATGAGCTCAATCAATTCTTCATTACGAGTTGATTGATGCAGTTGACTTTCGATTTGTTCACTCTTACGGTCAATCGAACGAAGGGCTGTTAGGTAAAGCTCTGCATTGCGATAGAGAATCTGGAAGATAAAACGTGAACGCATGAAGGTGTAGAAATTACGCAATCGACGGTTGATAAAGACATCGAGGACCGGTAATGGTTCCAAACACGTAGTGATAATGGTTTCCTCAGTGATGATAATACCAAGCGGAATAGTTACGTAGTAGGTGCGGTTATTTCTTTCCTCTGTGACCGGCACGTCTACGATAATCAGGGTATACTCGTCTTCAATGGTAATACGAGACATTTCTTCCGCATCAAGTGGTGCTCGGAGGTCGGCAATATCGATATCGAAGGCGTTAGCGATTTCGAGTGATTCATTTTGAGTCGGATTGACGAGATTGATCCAAGTACCCGGTTCAAGCGTATCGATCTCTTTAAATTCAGTTGTTGTAGAGAGAAAAACTTGTTTCATATCCCTTATCCTTTCTCATTTTTCAGATTTTTTCACACCGTACTATTATACTACAAAATCGGCCTTTTGGGTAATAGAATCTCACTTTTTTTGGTATAATGGTAAGCAATAATGGACTAGAAAGAACAAAGATGCAAGATAAAATTGTCATTCATGGGGCGCGTGCCCATAATTTAAAAAATATTGATGTGGAGATTCCGCGAGACAAGTTGGTTGTTGTGACCGGTTTGTCAGGTTCAGGGAAATCCAGTCTGGCCTTTGATACCCTCTATGCGGAGGGACAACGTCGCTATGTGGAGAGTCTGTCAGCCTACGCTCGCCAGTTCTTGGGCAATATGGAGAAACCTGATGTAGATGCCATTGATGGTCTCAGCCCAGCTATTTCCATCGACCAGAAAACGACTAGCAAAAACCCTCGTTCGACGGTAGGAACGACGACTGAAATCAATGACTATCTGCGTCTCCTCTACGCACGTGTGGGGACGCCTTACTGTATCAACGGGCATGGAGCTATCAAGGCTTCTTCTGTAGAGCAAATCGTGGATAAGGTTTTGGAATTACCAGAACGCCAACGTCTGCAAATCTTAGCCCCAGTTATTCGCAAGAAAAAAGGACAGCACAAGAGCGTTATTGAAAAGATTCAGAAAGATGGGTATGTTCGTGTCCGTGTAGATGGGGAAGTCTATGATGTGACCGAAGTGCCAGAGTTGTCCAAGAGCAAGCAACACAATATTGATGTCGTGGTTGACCGTATTGTCATCAAGGAGGGCATTCGTAGCCGTCTCTTTGATTCTATTGAGGCTGCCCTTCGTATCGCTGAAGGTTATGTCATTATTGATACCATGGACGACTCTGAGTTGTTGTTCTCTGAGCACTATGCCTGCCCGGTTTGTGGTTTTACCGTACCAGAGTTAGAGCCTCGTCTCTTCTCTTTCAATGCTCCTTTTGGTTCTTGTAGTGAGTGTGATGGTTTGGGTATCAAGCTGGAGGTGGATACTGATTTGGTAGTGCCAGATGCTAGCAAAACGCTACGTGAGGGAGCCTTGGCACCTTGGAATCCTATCTCATCCAACTACTATCCAAACATGCTAGAGCAGGCTATGACAGCCTTTGGAGTGGATATGGATAAGCCTTTTGAGGACTTGTCAGAAGAGGATACGAACTTGATTCTCTATGGGTCAGATGGCAAGGAATTCCATTTCCACTATGAGAATGAATTTGGTGGTGTGCGCGATATTGACATTCCTTTTGAGGGAATTGTCAATAATATCAAGCGTCGCTATCACGAGACAAACAGCGATTACACCCGCACCCAGATGCGCCTCTACATGAATGAGCTGACCTGCGGAACCTGTCACGGTTACCGTCTCAATGATCAGGCCTTGTCTGTCCGTGTGGGTGGCGAGCAAGGGCCACATATCGGAGAAATTTCAGACCTGTCTATCGCAGACCACTTAGACTTGGTGAGCCAGCTGACCTTGTCTGAAAATGAAGCCATCATCGCTCGTCCCATTCTCAAGGAAATCAAGGATCGTTTGACCTTCCTTAATAACGTGGGTCTTAACTATCTGACTCTGTCTCGCTCAGCAGGAACCCTTTCAGGTGGGGAAAGCCAGCGTATTCGCTTGGCAACCCAGATTGGTTCTAACCTATCAGGTGTCCTTTATATTCTAGATGAGCCGTCAATCGGTCTTCACCAGAGGGACAATGACCGTCTGATTGCTAGTCTCAAAAAGATGCGCGACTTGGGTAATACACTCATTGTGGTGGAACATGACGAAGATACCATGCGTGAGGCGGATTATCTGATTGACGTTGGTCCCGGTGCCGGTGTTTTTGGTGGGGAGATTGTTGCCGCAGGTACGCCTAAACAGGTAGCTCGTAACAGTAAGTCTATCACAGGCCAGTACTTGTCAGGCAAACGTGCCATTCCAGTACCAGACGAGCGCCGTGTAGGAAATGGTCGTTTTATAGAAGTGACAGGAGCGCGTGAGAACAACCTGCAAAATGTCACTGCTCGCTTCCCACTAGGAAAATTCATCGCGGTGACAGGGGTATCGGGTTCAGGGAAATCGACCTTGATCAACAGTATCCTCAAAAAAGCTATTGCCCAGAAGCTCAACCGTAATTCAGACAAGCCTGGTAAGTTTAAGACGATTACAGGGATTGAGCATGTAGACCGCTTGATTGACATTGACCAGAGTCCAATCGGGCGAACGCCGAGGTCCAACCCAGCTACCTATACAGGAGTTTTTGACGATATACGTGACCTTTTTGCTCAAACAAACGAAGCCAAGATTCGTGGTTACAAGAAGGGACGTTTTAGTTTCAACGTTAAGGGAGGTCGTTGTGAAGCTTGCTCAGGCGACGGGATCATTAAGATTGAGATGCACTTCTTGCCAGATGTTTATGTAGCTTGTGAGGTCTGCCACGGAACCCGCTACAACAGTGAAACCCTAGAAGTTCACTACAAGGAAAAAAATATCTCGCAGGTCTTGGACATGACTGTCAACGATGCGGTAGAATTCTTCCAACATATTCCTAAAATTCAACGCAAACTTCAGACCATCAAGGATGTAGGGTTGGGCTATGTGACGCTAGGTCAACCAGCTACCACTCTTTCTGGGGGAGAAGCCCAGCGTATGAAGTTGGCTAGTGAACTCCACAAACGATCGACAGGAAAATCTTTCTACATTCTGGATGAGCCAACGACAGGACTCCATACAGAGGATATCGCTCGCTTGCTTAAGGTTTTAGCTCGCTTTGTTGACGATGGCAATACAGTCCTTGTTATCGAGCACAATCTAGATGTTATTAAGACTGCAGACCATATCATTGACCTAGGTCCAGAAGGTGGTGTCGGTGGTGGAACCATCATCGCAACAGGAACTCCAGAAGAAGTAGCGGCCAACGAAGCCAGCTACACAGGACAGTATTTGAAAGGAAAGTTACATCATGAATAAACGTGTACAAGCATTTATAGCTAAAATGCAAGAAAAAGAACTAGATGGCATCATCATCAATAACCTTAAAAACGTCTATTACCTGACTGGTTTTTGGGGCTCAAACGGAACAGTCTTCATCAGCCGTGACCGTCAGGTCTTGGTGACAGACTCTCGCTATATCATTGCAGCCAAGCAAGAAACCAGTGGTTTTGAGATTGTGGCTGACCGTGATGAATTGGCTGTCATTGCAGGAATTGTTAAGGACATGGGCTTGTCTCGAATCGGTTTTGAGGACGAGATTTCAGTGTCTTATTATCACCGTATGCAGGCAACCTTTGAAGGAATTGACTTGCTTCCACAGACTCAGTTTGTTGAAGGTCTTCGAATGATTAAGGATGAAGCGGAGATTGCAGCTATTCGCAAGGCTTGTTCTATATCAGACCAAGCTTTTCGCGATGCGCTTGACTTTATCAAACCAGGAAAGACTGAGATTGAGATTGCCAACTTCCTTGACTTCCGCATGCGTGAGTTGGGAGCATCTGGCTTGTCTTTTGACACCATTCTAGCTAGCGGTATCAATTCTTCTAAACCCCATGCCCATCCAATGCACAAACCAGTGGAATTGGGAGAAGCCATTACTATGGACTTCGGTTGCCTTTATGACCACTATGTCAGTGATATGACACGGACTATCTATCTGGGGCATGTCAGCGATGAGCAGGCAGAGATTTACAATACGGTTCTCAAAGCCAACCAAGCCTTGATTGACCAGGCTAAGGCAGGATTAAGTTTCCGAGACTTTGACAAAATTCCTCGTGATATTATCATTGAGGCAGGTTATGGCGACTACTTTACTCACGGTATCGGACACGGTATTGGACTGGATATTCATGAGGAACCATACTTTAGCCAGACTTCTACAGAAACTATTAAGGCAGGTATGGCCTTGACAGATGAGCCAGGTATCTATATCGAAGGCAAATATGGCGTTCGTATCGAGGATGATATCCTGATTACAGAGTCAGGTTGTGAATTGTTGACACTAGCTCCAAAAGAGTTGATAGTTATCTAAGAGTTAAACAACTCAAATGATTGACTTTTAAATTTTAAAGGTTTATACTGAAAAACGAAAACGGTAGGTGAGGCTACCATAGGGATACGGATGACTACCGCAAAGCAGTGGAGACACTACTCGTTGGTCAACAGTCCTGGTCGCGAAGGCCAAGACTAAGCTCATTACATTGCCCTATGGAGTTAAAGCTTGAACGAAAAACAGATAATTAGTTTTTTAATCCTGCCATTTTATGGTGGGATTTTCTACTGTTTAAATCAAAGAAAGGAGATAGACGATGCAAATTGACGATCATCCGGAACCGCACATACACAGCCAATCGCTGATTTGTGTCGTTCTGCCCTTATAAAGTGATTGGTCTCTGTGTATGAAACACATCATTCATACAGATAGGAGAAACCAATGAAAACTACAAAAGAAAGATTAGCAACAGCTATTCATACATCTTTAAACGAAACTCTATCTTTTTATAAGACAAGTCTAACAGGATTGACTGAGGAGCAGGTGGAGAAAAATCGTGACCTATATGGCGAAAATACCATCACAAAGGGTCAAGAAGACAGTATCCTCAAAAAGATTTACGAATCCATTATCAATCCTTTTACAATCATCTTGCTGGTCATCGCCGTGATTTCCTTGGTGACCAATGTCTGGTTGGCAAAACCAGGTCAAGAGGATCCGACGACTTCCATTATCATCGTTGTCCTAGTCCTCATTTCTGGTGGCATACGCTTTGTCCAAGAACTCCGTAGTGATAAGGCTGCGACCAATCTTTCAAAAATGATTATTAACACAGCGACTGTCATTCGTCAAGGAGAAGTTCAAGAAGTACCTATCGATGATTTGGTAGTAGGTGACGTGGTTAAATTAAGCGCTGGAGACATGATTCCAGCAGATCTTCTTTTATTTGAGTCGCGCGATTTCTTTGTACAACAGTCGGGCTTGACAGGTGAAAGTGAATCGGTTGAAAAATTGGCCTTGACCAAGGCAACAGTTCAACAATCTGATAGTCTACTAGAAGCAGAAGCGCTCGCCTTTATGGGAACCAATGTCTTGTCTGGTAGTGCCAAGGCCGTGGTTTTAGCAGTTGGTGATGATACCATGATGGGGGCCATTGAGCAGACTTTGAACACCTATGATGAGCCTACTTCGTTTGAACGGGAGATGAATAGTATTTCGTGGCTCTTAATTCGTTTGATGCTGGTCATGGTGCCCATCGTTTTCTTGTCCAATGGTTTAACAGATGGCGACTGGTTGGAAGCTGGCGTATTTGCTTTGAGTGTTGGTGTTGGGCTTACACCTGAGATGCTTCCTATGATTATCACGGCCAGTCTAGCAAAAGGCTCCATCATTATGGCCAAGGAAAAAGTGGTTATCAAGAAACTCAATGCCATACAGGACTTAGGGGCGATTGATATTTTGTGTACAGATAAGACAGGAACTCTAACCCAAGACGAAATTGTCCTTGAATATCCCTTGGACATCCACGGACGCTTGGATTTGACCGTCTTGAGACGAGCTTATCTCAATTCTTATTTTCAAACGGGCTTGAAAAATTTGATGGACAGAGCCATCATCAAACGGACTGAAAAGGAAGCAAAAGAACACGCCCTCTTGCAAAATCTGGCTCAAACTTTTCAAAAAATAGATGAGCTTCCCTTTGATTTTGAACGTAGACGGATGAGTGTTATCGTTAAGGATGAACACGAAGTTGTTAGTTTGGTAACCAAGGGTGCCCTAGAGGAGATGTTGACGATTTCCAGTTATGCGGAATACCAAGGAGTGATTACTCCCTTGACAGATGTTATTAGAGAAGAAATTTTAGCAGAAGTCAGACAACTAAATCAACAAGGTTTGCGTGTCTTGGGAGTGGCCTATAAGTCAGGTTTGAGGGAAGGCCATGCCTATACAGTTGATGACGAAGGGGATATGATTCTAACTGGTTATTTAGCCTTCCTAGATCCTCCTAAACCATCTGCAGCACCAGCAATTAAGGCTCTGTTAGAACATGGAGTTCAAACAAAAATTTTGACGGGAGACAACGAAAAAGTTACCCAAGCAGTCTGTGAAAAGGTTGGTTTGGATATCAATCAGATGCTGTTAGGATCTGAAATTGATCAGATGAGTGATCAAGAATTGGCCCAAGCCGTAGAGAAGGTAACCGTCTTCGCCAAACTTTCTCCTGACCAAAAAGCAAGGATTATTTTGCAATTTAAGGCTAATGGTCATGCTGTTGGCTATATGGGAGATGGAATCAATGATGCTCCTTCTCTGAAAGTTGCAGATGTGGGAATTTCTGTTGATACAGCAGTAGATATTGCCAAAGAAACAGCTGATGTTATCCTACTTGATAAGGATCTCATGGTGCTTGAAAAAGGACTTGTTGAAGGGCGTAAGGTCTATGCCAATATGACTAAATATATCAAAATGACAGTGAGTTCTAATTTTGGGAATATCTTATCCCTATTAGTCTCTGGAATCTTTTTGCCATTTTTACCAATGGCACCAGTCCATTTGATTATTCTAAATCTAGTCTATGATTTGTCTTGTATTGCCTTGCCTTTTGACAAGGTGGATAAAGATTTTTTGAGAAATCCGCATATCTGGGAAGCTAAGTCTATCACACGTTTCATGGTTTGGATGGGGCCTATCTCTTCTGCCTTTGATATTTTGACCTTTATTTTGCTCTATTTTATCATTGTACCCATGACGACAGATCAAGCCTATGTCCATGGAGCGGAGTCTGCTGTAGGATTTATTGTCTTGTTTCAGACAGGTTGGTTTATTGAGTCCATGTGGTCACAGACCATGGTTATCCATATGCTACGTTCAGCTAAAATTCCCTTTTTACAAAGTCGTCCAGCTTGGCTAGTCCTTGTGACAACCTTATTGGCTGCAGCCTTTGTGACCTTCCTTCCCTACAGTCCACTAGCTAGCCTTCTTCATCTAACTCCTTTGAAGCCGATCTATTTCATCTTTTTACTTTTCATCATTATTTTGTATATGATTAGTGTGACAATTGTGAAAAAAATCTATATCAAGAAATATAAAGAATGGCTGTAAATTTCATTTTGTCAAGAAAAAAGTACGAAAATGACGAAAAAAATCAAAAAAATTTAAAAATAGGTCGCAAGTCGGATGTTTTTTATGGTATAATAGACTAAACTGATAGTAACATGTAGCGAAAGGGGTAGGTACATGATTAAAATTTATACAGTCTCAAGTTGTACTAGCTGTAAAAAAGCAAAAACCTGGCTCAATGCCCACCAGTTAAGTTATAAAGAACAAAACCTTGGTAAAGAAGGAATTACGAGAGAAGAATTACTGGATATTCTAACCAAAACAGACAATGGAATAGCCAGCATCGTTTCGTCTAAAAATCGCTATGCTAAAGCCCTTGGAGTGGATATTGAAGATTTGAGTGTCAACGAAGTTCTCAATCTGATTATGGAAACACCGAGAATTTTAAAGAGCCCAATCCTTGTAGATGAAAAACGCCTGCAAGTTGGCTATAAGGAAGACGATATTCGTGCCTTCCTACCACGCTCTGTCCGTAATGTAGAAAATGCAGAAGCACGTTTGCGTGCAGCTCTATAAACATCAAGGCTGGGAGTGCTTCCTAGCCTTGTTTGCTCTTTTAATTCAAAAATGATGTGAGGAATTATGAAAAAAATACTGATTACAAGTTTTGCACTACTTTTCTTGCTTGCTGGATGTGGGCAAAAAAAAGCGACAACTGCGTCCTCTAGTAGTAAATCTGAAACGTTACAGTCAACTTTACCTGTCCTAGAGAATGCTGAGAAGAATACAGTAGTTACAAAAACATTTATGCTACCGAAGTCAACAGACGGCAGTCAGCAGATTCAAACAGTCACATATAAAGGAAAACAATTTTTAAGTTTGACTATTATTCAAAAAAGACCAGTTACCGATGAATTGAAGACTTTTGTAACTGAGCATGGTGTAGAGGCTACCCAAAAAGCACTCATTGAAGCTGAAGGTAAAGATGCCTCAATTCAGGAAGCGCGCAAGTTGCCAGGTTTTACACTTGAGACGAAGCTACTAAGTGAAACAGAAATTCAAACAACAACTACTTATGATTTTCAGGTTTTAGATATCAAAAAAGCTTCACAGGTTGAATATTTAAAGAATATTGGCTTGGAAAATCTTTTGAAAAATGAACCGAGTCAATATGTAGCAGACAGATTGGCAAATGGCGCGACAGAACAATAGAAAATCCAAATAAATAGACTGCCTGAATTGTAGAACGTAAGGAATTATGCTATAATGGTACTATTCTAAGGAAAGAGGGTGTTAGAATGGGATTTACTGAAGAAACAGTACGTTTTAAATTGGACGATTCCAATAAAAAAGAAATTAGCGAAACTCTGACTGATGTTTATGCTTCGTTGAACGATAAGGGCTACAACCCAATCAACCAAATCGTAGGTTACGTATTGAGTGGAGACCCTGCCTACGTTCCTCGTTATAATAATGCACGAAATCAAATCCGTAAGTATGAGCGTGATGAAATCGTTGAGGAATTAGTCCGCTACTACCTTAAAGGACAAGGAGTCGATCTATAACCTATGAGAATTATGGGATTGGACGTCGGTTCAAAAACGGTAGGGGTGGCGATTAGCGATCCGCTTGGTTTTACAGCTCAAGGACTTGAAATCATCCAAATCAATGAGGAGCAAGGTCAATTTGGTTTTGACCGCGTTAAGGAGTTGGTTGATACTTACAAGGTGGAACGATTTGTAGTGGGCTTGCCTAAAAACATGAACAATACAAGCGGACCGCGCGTGGAAGCTAGTCAAGCCTACGGAGCAAAGCTGGAAGAGCTTTTTGGTTTACCAGTAGACTATCAAGATGAACGCTTGACAACAGTTGCCGCAGAGCGTATGTTGATTGAACAAGCAGATATTAGCCGTAACAAGCGCAAGAAAGTCATTGATAAATTAGCAGCTCAGCTGATTTTACAAAATTATTTAGATAGAAAATTTTAATACAAAGGAGAGGCTATGTCACACGATCATAACCACGACCACGAAGAACGTGAACTAATCACACTAGTAGATGAGCAAGGAAATGAAACCTTGTTTGAAATCCTTTTGACCATTGACGGAAAAGAAGAATTTGGTAAAAACTATGTTCTTCTAGTACCAGTTAATGCAGAAGAAGACGAAGACGGACAAGTTGAAATCCAAGCTTACTCATTCATCGAAAACGAAGATGGAACAGAAGGCGAATTGCAACCAATTCCAGAAGACTCAGAAGACGAATGGAACATGATTGAAGAAGTCTTCAACAGCTTTATGGAGGAGTAAACACGTCCTGTGGACGTGTTTAGCCCTGCGCCAGAAATTAGAAACGCAGGAACGTCTGGGAGACTGTATCACCCCAACTCCTAGAAATTAGAAGAGTTGGAACATCCAGTGGACGTTTTTAGCCCAGTTCCTTAAAATAAGAGAGAACTGGTGTGTTCAGTGAACATTTTTACCCTTACGCTAAAAATAAAGACAGTAAGTAAGTCTGGGAGACTGTATCAGCCCAACTCCCAGAAATTGGGAAGAGTTGGAACGTCCGGGGGACGTTTTTAGCCCTGCGCTAGAAATTAGAAACGCAGGCACATTCAGTGGACGTTTTACCCCAGATTAACATTCATAGGAGCTAGTTATTAGCTAACCAGGTAAGAGGTCGGGACGAAAATCCTGACCTCATTTTTTGTTATCTATGGAATTTTGCTAGGTAATTGATTGAACTTTTGTCAAGGAGATGTGTATGTTTGAAGTAGAAGAATGGCTTCATAGTCGGATTGGTTTGAATTTTCGATCAGGCTTGAGCCGAATGCAGCAAGCGGTGGATTTGTTGGGGAATCCCGAGAAGTCTTATCCTATTATCCACGTAACAGGAACTAATGGAAAAGGTTCTACCATTGCTTTCATGAGGGAATTATTTATGGGGCATGGCAAAAAAGTTGCGACCTTTACCTCCCCTCATATCGTCTCTATCAATGACCGAATTTGCATTAATGAACAACCTATAGCAGACGCAGACTTTATCCGTTTAGCTGAGCAGGTCAAGGAGATGGAAAAGACGCTTTTGCAAACTCATGACCAGTTGTCCTTTTTTGAATTGCTGACCTTGATTGCTTTCCTCTATTTTAGAGAGCAAGAGGTGGATTTGGTTTTACTAGAAGTGGGAATTGGCGGCTTACTTGACACGACTAATGTGGTAACTGGAGAGATTGCTGTCATCACTTCCATCGGGCTTGACCATCAGGAGACTCTGGGTGACAGTATAGCAGCAATTGCAGAGCAGAAAGCTGGTATTTTTAAGGCTGGTAAAAAGGCAGTGATTGCTAAGTTGCCTTCAGAAGCTAGGCTTGTTTGTCAGAAAAAAGCAGACTCTTTAGCTGTTGACCTTTATCAGGCAGGTCAGGATTTTTCAACGCTGAATGGGAATTTTTCAAGCTCTTTGGCTAACCTTTCACAGTTGAAAATCGGTTTAGAAGGAGCTTATCAGCAGGAAAATGCGACCTTGGCGCTACAAACGTTTCTTCTCTTTATGAGAGAAGGAAAGGAAGCTGTTGATGAACAGGTTGTAAGACAGGCCTTGGAACAGACCCATTGGGCTGGGCGTTTGGAGCGTATTCGTCCTCAGATTTACTTGGACGGTGCTCATAACCTCCCTGCCTTGACTCGCTTGGTTGAATTTATTAAAGGAAAAGAGCAGGAAGGATATCGTCCTCAAGTCCTATTTGGAGCCTTGAAACGGAAGGATTATCAAGGGATGTTGGCTTATCTGACTGAAAAATTGCCTCAGATGGAACTCAAGGTGACCGGCTTTGACTATCAAGGTTCTTTGGATGAAACAGATGTAACAGGTTACGATATAGTTCCTTCTTACCGCAAATTTATTAGCAATTTTGAAGAAAGAGCAGATATGCAGGACTTGCTGTTCGTTACAGGATCTCTCTACTTTATCTCAGAAGTACGGGGCTATCTACTGGGGTATGAGCAGATAAATTGACCTCCTTTTTTGAACTTGTTATACTAGGAAAACTACTAGTTAGAAGGAAAAACTTCTGTAAATTGGTAGCAGAAAGGAAATTCATCATGAAATTAAAAAGATTCACACTTTCTCTTGCTTCTCTAGCAAGTCTTAGTCTCTTAGTAGCTTGTTCACAAAGAGCTCAACAAGTTCAACAACCAGCAGCTCAATCGCAAACACAACAAACTCAGCAATCACAACCTGCTGCTTCATCTTCGGCAGAAAATTCAAACCAGGCAGCGACAAGTTCTTCACAAAATGCGCCTGAGGCTCAACCAACCAATATTAATGGAACTTATACCGGTCAGGACGAAGGAGACCGTATCACTTTAGTGGTAACTGGAACAACTGGTACATGGACACAGGTGGAAACTGATGGGGAACAAGAAATCAAGCAGGTTAGCTTTGATGCCGCTAATCAACGCATGATTATTGGGGATGACGTCAAGATTTATGCAATCAATGGAAATCAGATGATTATCGACGATATGGATAGAGAAGCGTCTGATCGCATTGTTTTATCAAAATAGACTAGAAGGAGACTGGTTTTGTCAGTCTCTTTTGTTTTTACGCAGAAAAATGATTATAAATACTTGCCTTCTACCGAATACCTGAGTTATACTAGTATCAATTACCTGTTTTTAGCATTCATACTCTTCGAAAATCTCTTCAAACCACGTCAGCTTCCATCTGCAACCTCAAAACAGTGTTTTGAGCAACCTGCGGCTAGCTTCCTAGTTTGCTCTTTGCTTTTCATTGAGTATCAAAATATCAAGGAGGGGATATGAAATATAGAAAATTTCAATTATTAATGTCCAAGTATGGCTTTAGTCTTTCGATTATGCTGCTTGAACTTTCTCTTGTTTTTGGTCTCTTTCTTTACTTAGGGCGTATGGCTCCTATTCTATGGGTTATTGTCTTAATTTTTATGAGTATGGCGACTATTGTCGCAATTGTCAATCGTTCAATGACACCTGATAGTAAAGTAATGTGGTTAGTGGTAACTTTTGTTCCTGTCATCGGACCCTTGCTCTATCTGATGTTTGGTGAAAGGCGATTGTCCAAAAAAGAAATCAAGCAGTTGGACAAACTTGGTTCTATGCATTTTCGGGAGGATAACAGTAAAGCTCTCCGCCAGAAATTGAAGGAAGATGATAAGGCGGCTTACGGAGTTATCAAATCTTTGCTAAGTATGGATAGCAATGCCGATGTCTATGATCGAACAGATTCACAATTCTTTTCTTCGGGTGAAAGCATGTGGCAACATATGTTGGAAGACCTCAAGAAAGCTGAGAAATTTATCTTTCTAGAGTACTATATTGTCGAAGAAGGTTTGATGTGGAATAGCATACTAGATATACTAGAGCAAAAGGCAGCTCAGGGTGTAGAGGTCAAGATGCTCTATGATGATATCGGTTGTATGGCGACTTTACCTGGAGACTATACTGTTCAGCTTCGTAGTCGAGGAATTGAAGCCCATAAGTTTAACAAGGTGATTCCTCGTTTGACGGTGGCTTACAACAATCGGGACCATCGTAAAATCCTTGTTATAGATGGTCAGGTAGCCTATACAGGAGGTATTAACTTAGCTGATGAGTACATCAACCATGTAGAACGCTTTGGTTATTGGAAGGATAGTGGGATTCGCATAGATGGCCCTGGTGTCAAGGCTCTAACCCGTCTCTTTTTGATGACTTGGTACATCAATCGTGGGGAAATCAGTGATTTTGACCAGTATCACTTGGAAAACCAGCCTCGTTCTAGCCAAGGGCTCTGTATTCCCTATGGTAGTGGTCCCAAGCCCATCTTCCGTACTCAGGTAGGGAAAAAAGTCTATCAAAGTTTGATTAATCAGGCTACTGACTCAGTCTATATCACAACACCCTATTTGATTATTGACTATGATTTAACTGAGAGTATTAAAAACGCGGCCATGAGGGGTGTTGATGTTCGAATCGTGACTCCTTTCATTCCAGATAAAAAATTAATCCAACTCATTACAAGAGGGGCCTATCCGGATTTGTTGTCAGCAGGAGTAAGGATTTTTGAGTATAGTCCAGGCTTCATCCATAGTAAACAAATCTTAGTGGATAAGGACTTTGCTGTAGTTGGAACGATTAATTTAGATTATAGAAGTTTACTTCATCACTATGAAGATGCAGTTTTGCTATATAAAACGGCATCAATCACAGAGATTCAAAAAGATTTTCAGGAGATTTTTTCAGTATCTCAAGAAATTTTCCCTCATACGATAAAAAATAGCTGGTATCAGAAATTGATTAAGGAAATTGCCCAGTTATTCGCCCCTATCTTATAAGAAATCTAGGACTTAGGATACAACCCAGTCCTATTTTTCTTGCCTTTTACGAATAAGAAGATATAGGAGGAACGATGCTGACTCAGAAAGAATTGGATTATATCATGTCATTTAAACAGACGCATTTACACCGATTTCGGGAAATTGAAACCTTTGTGAAACTATGCAAAAAATCGCTCAAACAGCCATCGCAAGCTGACAATTTTAGGTCTTTTTGATATACTAAGACAGATAAATTGAATAGGAGAAACGATATGGCTGTATATGGCAGAATCGAAGAAGTATCCGAAACGATACAGAGTAATGAAATTGAAAATAGACTGGATAGGAACCTTGAATCTCATGTAGAAAAAGAAGAACAGGTAGCTTTCCCGTTTTTCAGACTCATCATTGGAAGTACGATTGCAACGGTTTTTTCTGTGGTGATACCTTTACTTTTAGATATGGTAAGTCCCTCTCAGGCGCAGGATTTGTATATAGGGTGGGCTTGGCATCAGGGAGGACAGCTCTACAGTAGCTATTATGCAAGTCAAGGTCTTCTTTATTACTTACTACTTTATATTACCCAAGGAGGCATCCTTTTTGCCTTGGTAGAATGGCTAGCCCTCTTAGGAGGAGGTTATTTCCTCTTTTCTTCAACCGACTATCTGACGGGACAAAGGGAACAAGCCAAACAACTCCTAACCATATTTTATATCTTGGTGTCTGGTCTTGGTTTTGGAGGAGGTTATGCTACTATCTTAGCTCTGCCATTCCTGTTTGCAGGATTTTCATTTATAGCAGCTTATCTATCAAATCCTAATCATGACAAGGGATTTCTACGTCTGGGGATCTTTTTGGGCCTATCATTTTTCATAGAGCCTCTTACAAGTCTTCTCTTTGCTGTAGTAGTAACGATTGGTTTATTTGTCTTTAATGTTGGGCATGGTCGTTTTGTCCATGGAGTTTATCAGTTTTTTGCAGCGGCACTTGGTTTTTCTCTCATCTTTTACCCAGTAGGCTACTATGTGCTTACTTCAGGTGGTTTTGGAGAAGCTATAGGAAGTCTTTTGTATCCGATTGATTCCCTTCAGGTCTTTACCAATCCTCAACTAATGGATAATGTTGTATTCTATGGTTTGTTGACCTTTGGTTTAGGAGCTCTCTTCCTTGTTTTTCTAGGATTGTTCCAATCAAAGGCATCAAGATTATATGTTATTTCAGTGCCTGCTAGTTTCACTTTCTTATTTGTATTAGCCTTGTTGCTTTTTTCTCAAGAACCTCTTCACGGTTCGCGTTTGATTCTAATCCTTCCGTCTTTACTCCTTCTTTTGATGACCAGTATTCGTGGGAAACACTCAGCTAGAGGAGCTCGTCGTCGGAGAAGAGAGGAGGTTCCAACTTTATGGAAAAAATTCATGAAGGGAAATCTCTACCTACCTATCCTAGTGGTGGTTTATCTGATTGCAATTCCTTTTGTAGCTCGTTTTGTCTTGCATCCAGCTTCTTATAGAGAACAACATCAAGTGGTAGATAGAGTCAAACAAGAGACGAGTGATGGTGACCAAATCTATATTTGGGATTCACATGTTCAAATGTATAAAGAAAGCCAGCGTTTGGCTGGATCCATGTTCCCATCACCTCTTCTTTACACGAGTACAGAAGAGAATAAAACTAGTTTAATCAATGACTTGAAAGAAAACCAACCTAAGGTGATTGTGGTAAACGACAAGGTGGCTCTCTGGTCTGAGGCGGAGACACTCTTGAAAGAAAATTACCAACAAGTAAAGACTGATTACTCAGAGTTTAAAGTCTATAAAATTAAATAACCGAATCAATATCTTGTGTATTTTTAAAATTTTTAGGATTTTTACCACAAGATATTGATTTTTCTTTTTAGAGTGGTATAATACTTTTTAGAAAGAACATTTTAGAAAAGAGCATGCATATGATTGCACTAGAAGAAAAAATTACAATTTTGCCAACTCTCTTCGTTGAAAAACGAGATGGGAGACGTGTTGTATTTGATGTGGACAAGATTGACAAGGCTCTCCACAAGGCGGCTGACAAGGTTATGGATGTGACACCCCTGGTCGAAAAACGCCTCAATGCTCTGACCGAGCGAATTGTCACAGAAATTCATAGTCGCTTTCCACAGGGGGTTAAGATTTACGAAATTCAAAATATCGTAGAACATGAACTCCTTGAAGCCAAAGAATATGCGCTAGCTGAGGAGTATATTACTTATCGGACACAAAGGGATTTTGAGCGTTCAAAAGCGACAGATATCAACTTTAGCATCCATAAACTTCTCAACAAAGACCAGGCCGTTGTCAATGAAAATGCTAATAAAGACAGCGATGTCTTTAACACCCAGCGTGATTTGACAGCGGGTATTGTCGGGAAATCAATCGGACTGCAAATGCTTCCAAAGCACGTAGCCAATGCCCACCAAAAAGGGGATATCCACTATCACGATTTGGACTACAGTCCTTATACACCTATGACCAACTGCTGTTTGATTGATTTCAAGGGGATGCTGGAAAATGGTTTTAAGATTGGAAATGCAGAGGTAGAAAGTCCTAAGTCTATCCAGACTGCTACAGCTCAGATTTCCCAAATCATCGCCAACGTGGCTTCTAGCCAGTACGGTGGTTGTTCAGCTGACCGTATCGATGAAGTCTTGGCTCCTTATGCAGAGAAGAATTATCAAAAACACCTTAAGGATGCGGAAGAGTGGGTTTTACCTGATAAACGAGAAGATTATGCATGGAAGAAAACTCAGAAAGATATCTACGATGCCATGCAATCTCTTGAGTATGAAATCAACACCCTCTTCACTTCAAATGGACAAACACCTTTTACTTCGTTAGGTTTTGGTCTAGGAACCAATCGTTTTGAGCGGGAAATTCAAAAAACTATCTTGACCATCCGAATCAAGGGGCTTGGTTCGGAGCATCGTACAGCCATCTTCCCTAAGCTCATCTTTACGCTTAAAAGAGGCCTTAACTTGGAAGAAGGGACTCCCAACTATGACATTAAGCAGTTGGCTCTAGAATGTGCAACTAAACGGATGTATCCAGACGTCTTGTCTTACGATAAGATTATCGAATTGACTGGTTCTTTCAAGGTTCCTATGGGTTGCCGTTCGTTCCTTCAAGGATGGAAGGATGAAAATGGTGTCGAGGTTAATTCAGGTCGCATGAATCTGGGTGTTGTGACGGTTAACCTACCTCGTATCGCTCTTGAGTCTGAAGGTGATATGAATAAGTTCTGGGAAATCTTCAACGAGCGAATGAACATTGCGGAAGATGCTCTGGTTTATCGTGTCGAACGGACCAAGGAAGCGACACCAGCCAATGCTCCTATCCTTTATCAATACGGTGCTTTTGGCCATCGTCTAGGTAAAGAAGAAAATGTTGACCAGCTCTTTAAGAATCGTCGTGCGACAGTTTCGCTGGGTTACATCGGTTTGTACGAAGTAGCGACAGTTTTCTTTGGAAATAGCTGGGAACACAATCTAGAAGCTAAGGAATTTACGCTGGATATCATTCGCGATATGAAACGCCGTGTAGAAGAGTGGTCTGACCAATATGGCTACCATTTCTCTATCTACTCAACACCATCTGAAAGTTTGACAGACCGTTTCTGCCGACTAGATACAGAGAAGTTTGGTTCTATTCCTGATATTACAGACAAGGAATACTACACTAACTCTTTCCACTACGATGTTCGTAAAAATCCAACACCATTTGAAAAATTAGACTTTGAGAAAGTCTATCCAGAAGCAGGTGCGTCAGGTGGTTTCATCCATTATTGTGAGTATCCAGTCCTTCAGCAAAATCCTAAGGCTCTGGAAGCTGTTTGGGATTATGCCTATGACCGTGTGGGCTATCTTGGGACCAATACTCCAATAGACCGTTGCTACAAGTGTGACTTTGAAGGGGATTTTGAACCAACTGAGAGGGGCTTTGCTTGTCCTAACTGTGGCAATAGCGACCCTAAAACAGTAGACGTTGTTAAACGGACTTGTGGCTATCTTGGCAATCCTCAAGCCAGACCGATGGTCAACGGCCGTCACAAGGAAATCGCTGCGCGTGTCAAACATATGAATGGTTCAACGATTAAAGTAGCTGGCCATCAAGTAACAAATTAGAAAGAAATGAAATGGGAAAATATCAATTAGACGATAAGGGGCGCGCACAAGTGACCCGTTATCACGAGAAACACTCTAAAGGTGGAGCTGGTAAGAAAGAACGTTTGCTCAACCTCAGAGAACAATTTTTAAACAAGAACAAGAAAAAATAAAAGTGAGAGTCAACTCTCGCTTTTCTCTTAGTGGGAGGTAAGGATGGAATTACGCAGACCAAGATTGGCAGATAAAGAAACAGTTTTAGAGATGATGGCAGAGTTTGAACAGTCCCAGTCACCTCACGACGGTGGTTTCTGGGATACAGAAAATTTTTCTTATGAGGAATGGTTGAATAGTAATCAGGATAAAGAGATGGGAATAAACTTGCCTGAAAATCGTGTTCCTTCTATTCAATTTGTATCATTTGATGATGTAGGCCGTGCTCTAGGATTTTTGAATCTGCGATTGAGACTGAATGAGGGTTTATTGAATTATGCTGGTCACATTGGCTACTCCATTCGTCCATCAGAAAGAGGCAAGGGTTATGCTAAGGAAACTCTCCGTCAGGGCTTGCAAGTTGCTAAGGAAAAGAACATCAAGAAAGCTCTTGTTACCTGTAGCGTGAATAATCCTGCTAGTAGAGCAGTCATTCTAGCAAATGGTGGAATATTTGAGGATGCTCGTAATGGAGTCGAGCGTTATTGGATAGAGGTAGCGAATGAATAATCCAAAACCACAAGAATGGAAAAGCGAGGAACTCAGTCAGGGGCGTATCATCGACTACAAGGCCTTTAACTTTGTAGACGGAGAAGGTGTGCGCAACTCTCTCTATGTATCAGGCTGTATGTTTCACTGCGAGGGGTGCTATAATGTAGCGACCTGGTCCTTCAATGCTGGCATTCCCTATACAGCAGAATTAGAAGAACAGATCATGGCAGATCTTGCTCAGCCCTATGTTCAAGGCTTGACTTTGCTAGGAGGAGAGCCTTTTCTCAATACGGGTATTCTCTTGCCTCTCGTTAAACGCATCCGAAAGGAATTGCCAGAAAAAGACATCTGGTCCTGGACGGGCTACACTTGGGAAGAAATGATGCTGGAGACCCCAGATAAGTTGGAACTCTTATCACTGATTGACATTCTTGTCGATGGACGGTATGATCGAACTAAGAGAAATCTCATGCTCCAGTTTCGTGGTTCGTCCAATCAACGAATTATCGATGTGCAAAAATCCCTCAAAAATGGGCAAGTAGTGATTTGGGATAAGCTTAATGACGGAAAAGAAAGCTATGAACAGGTGAAGAGAGAGTGAAGAAAAACGACTTAATGGATCAACTAGTCTCAGAGATCGAGACAGGGAAAATCAGGACACTGGGTATATATGGTCATGGGGCTTCAGGTAAATCAACCTTTGCACAGGAATTGTACCAAACCCTAGATTCTGCAAAGGTAAACTTATTGGAAACCGATCCTTACATTGCTTCAAATCGTCATTTAGTGGTGCCAAAGGAGACTCCAGACCAAAAAGTGACCGCTTGTTTACCTGTGGCTCATGAACTGGCAAGTTTGCAGAGAGATATTCACGCATTGCAGGCAGGTATGGATGTCTTGACAATTGAAGAGCCTTGGAAGGCTAGTGAGGTCTTGTCTGGAACGAAACCGGTTCTGATTGTAGAAGGGATGTCTGTTGGTTTTCTTCCTAAAGAACTATTTGACAGAACAATCTGTTTCTACACGGATGAAGAGACCGAATTAAAGCGGCGCCTAGCTCGAGATACGACTGTGAGAAATCGCGATGCATCCGTTATATTGGCTACTCATCAGATAAGACGGGAGCAGTATCTGCGATACTATAAAGAAACTGAGTCAAGGGCGGACATTCTAGTGGCTCAATCAGAAGATAAATTTGATGTCAAGAGGACTTAACTTATATAGAAGAAAATCCCTAATTTTAAAAAGAAAAAATAGGAAAACAGTTTCATTGTAAAAAAACGAAAAAACAGCAACAAATCCCTTGCAATCGCAGGGGCTTTGTGTTATTCTATTATGGTGCTGTAAATTACAGCCTTAGCTTTGATGCAAGAGGTTGCGACACGCTCGGTTGCATTGCCACGCAACACCGCGTCGGTTTTCTTGTGGAGCTAGCCTATTATCTTAAATAGACGAAAAGGAGAAAAAGATGGCAAACAAAAAAATCCGTATCCGTTTGAAAGCTTACGAACACCGTACGCTTGACACAGCGGCTGCAAAAATCGTAGAATCAGCTACTCGTACAGGTGCACAAGTTGCGGGTCCAATCCCACTTCCAACTGAACGTAGCCTCTACACAATCATTCGTGCGACTCACAAATACAAAGACTCTCGCGAACAATTTGAAATGCGTACACACAAACGTTTGATCGATATTGTTAACCCAACTCAAAAAACAGTTGATGCGTTGATGAAATTGGATCTTCCAAGTGGTGTAAACGTAGAAATCAAACTTTAATCTAAAATATAAAAGAGCAGAGGCTGGTGTTTCAATCTAATTGAACACGGGCTAAACTCGGTGTGAAAAAGATAAACTTCCTAGTGTCTGCTAGACACTGCGTCAGTTTCCTATTTTCACTTTGAGTTTGACGCCCTTTGTATCTTAGACTTGAGCATAAAAAACGCTCGTTAAAAACTTTTTGAATAAAAAATATAGAAAAGGAACTATTTTCTCATGACAAAAGGAATCTTAGGGAAAAAAGTGGGAATGACTCAAATCT
>CBDFAU010000024.1:0-28690 GCA_965245755.1 Streptococcus mitis
CGCAATATTCCTTCAAGTCAGTTGAAGACTAGTCTTGCAGCCCTTCGTAAGGAGAAACCTGTCCTTCTTTATGAAAACCAACGTGCGCAACGTGTCACAAATGCAGCACTCTATCTGAAAAAGCAAGGTTTTTCTGAGATTTATATCCTTTCTTATGGTTTGGATTCTTGGAAAGGAAAAGTGAAGACTAATTAACATAAGCTAAATTCTCAAACTAAGTTTCGCTTTGGGTAGACAAGTGAACGTTTCTTTGAGAGATTGCTATCATTAATATGATAAAAAACTTATAGTATTATATAGACAAAACCTATTTCTTTTGATATAATTTAGTGGTAATAATTTTAGGAGTTTTATAATATGAAAGAAAAGAAGAAATCTTCCCTTGTTTTAGGTATCCTATCTATCGTTCTTGGTTTGCTATTTCCAATCGTAGGTCTCGTTTTGGGGATCATTGGTCTAGTCTTGGCTAATTCACATCAAAAAGAATCTGAATTAGACTATAAAACAGAACGAATTCTTAATATCGTAGGGATTGTAGTTTCTGTAATTAACTGGGTTGCAGGACTCCTCTTAATGATGCACTAATCAGAATTCTAACAAAAAAGCTTTATTTTTAAAAGCTTTTTTGTTTTATCCACTCTTCTCGATTCAAGAACCGGATAACATAGTGCTAAGATTTTTCACCCAATTGATAAAGCCGATTTTTATGGTATTATTCATTTGTGTTTAATTTAAGGAGTTTTTAGAAAATGCAAGAAAAGAAAAAAATCCACTTTTGGTGGGTATTCTGTCTATTGTTATGAGTTTATTATTTGCTTTGGGAGGTATTCTTTTAGGTATCGCCGGTATCTTGTATGCTAACGAACTTCAAAAAGAATCTGGACTTGATTATAAAGCAGAAAGAATTATAGCTATTGTAGGTATTGTTCTTTCTGCTCTTAACTGGATTGTTGGAATTATCTTACACATGAGTTAAAGAAGATTAAAAAAGCTTTAAACATGTACTGACCCCCAAAAGTTGGACAAATAATTATTGAAAGGATTTAGTTCTGTATTGCACAGGGCTAAGTCCTTTTAGTTTGACTTTAATTCGTTTGTTGTTGTAGTAATCAATGTAGTCCACAATAGCTTGTTCAAGGTCTTCTAAAGACCTAAAGTGCTTCTCATAACCATAAAACATTTCAGATTTCAAAATGCCAAAGAAGGACTCCATCATGCCATTGTCTGGGCTGTTGCCCTTGCGTGACATGGATGCTTGAATTCCCTTACTCTCTAGGAACCGATGATAAAAATCGTGTTGGTATTGCCAGCCTTGATCGCTATGGAGAATCGTATGCTCGTAGTGTTTCTCTGTAAAGGCCTGGTTTAACATAGCTTTCACTTGTTCTAAGTTTGGTGAAGTTGAAAGATTATAGGCGATAATTTCGCTATTAAATCCATCTAAAACTGGCGATAAATAGAGTTTCTGTGTGCTATTTGGAATGGCAAACTCTGTCACATCCGTATAGCACTTTTCCATTGGCCTTGATGCTTCAAACTGACGTTGAATGAGATTCTCTGCTTTCTTACCAATCTCTCCTTGGTAGGAAGAATACTTTCGTTTCCGGCGAATTCGAGCTGTTAAACCAAGGACTTTCATCAGACGTTGGACCTTCTTATGGTTTACTATATGACCACGATTCCTCAATTCAAGAGTAACTCTACGATAGCCATAATTTCCTTTATGGTCATTATAAATGGCCTGAATTTCGGTTTTAAGCTCTTTATCAAGCCCATCCAGTTGTTTCAACTGATAATAGTAAGTTGAGCGAGCTAAACGTGCTGTTTCAAGAAGTAAATCTAGTCGAAATCCTCCTGAAGCCATTTCTCTAATTGTCTCTGCCTTTCTCGCTCTAAGGCTTCGTCCCTGTCTTCCAGCTCTTTTAACTTTTTTAGGTAGGCCACCTCAGTCCGTAAGCGTTCATTCTCCTCTTGGAGTCGCTCTAGTTCTGTCATTTCTTCCCAGGTTTTCTTCCGTTTACGTCCCATTTTAGTTGGTCTCCCTCTTGTTTTCTCAACAATAGTATACCCGTTTTTCTTATATTGTGCTAGCCAATTTGGAAGCATACCACGATTTGGGAGAGCATATTTGAGAGAAACTCTATCTTGAGACCAGTTTTCATGTAAGACTTTATTAATCATTTCTTGTTTTAAATGAGGAGAATAGTAACGATTTTTCCCTTTTTTGACGAACTCTATTCCGTAACGATCAATCAATTTAATCATGTACCTAAGATTAGAATTGTTTATCTCAAATTTATTTGAAAGCTTCTCTAAGCTATATCCTTGTTTTCTAAGTTCATAGATCTGAACTTTATCTTCATAACTCAATTTCATAATAAAACACCCCAAAAGTTAGATTTTTTCTGTCTAACTTTTGGGGTGCAGTTCAAACATAAAGCTTTTTTCTTTTATCTACTTTTTTCTAAATAGTTTTTAATGACTTCCAATTCCTCTGGATTCAAGGGACGGAATTGCCCTTCTGCTAGTTCTGGGCCTAATGTAAAGTCACCGAACTGAACTCGTTTGAGAGAGACAACCTTGACACCAACTGAGAGGAACATTTTTTTAACCTGATGAAATTTTCCTTCTGATATGGTAATAGAGGCATGACTCTCTGTTGGGCTTGAGGACAGAATTTCGAGCTGAGCAGGTTTACAAGTGGTCCTATCAAAAAAGACGATTCCTTCCTTAAACAGTCGGATATGGTCTGACGTGAGCGGTCCGTTTACTACGACTTGATAGGATTTATCGACATGATATTGGGGATGGAGGAGCTGGAAGCCCAAGGGACCGTTATCGGTCAAGAGGAGGAGTCCTGTCGTATCTCGATCCAGTCGGCCGACGGCATAGAGCTTGTCAGACTGGATGTCAGGTGACAGCAGGTCCATGACAGTTGGAAGTTCCGTGTCTCTATTGGCTGTCACGACACCAGCAGGCTTATGAAGCATCAGATAGGTGTGCTCATAGCCTTGAATGATTCGGCCCCGAAAGAGGAGCTCCTGTAGTCCTGTATCGATATTTTGGGCTAGGGAGCGGGCTGGGCAACTATCGACGAGAATGTCCCCTTTGAGTAAGGCTTGTTTCATGGTCTTTCGGCTGATTTTTTCTTGGGCTAATAAATTATCTAAACGCATACTGTGCTTATCTTATCATAAGTCGCTTGCTTTGAAAAGGCTTGACGTGAAAAGAAAAGCGCAGTGAAAACATTTACACTTGCTTGAGTTATGTTATTTACTTGAAAATATGGTATAATCGTTCAGTTAGAAAATAAATTTTGAATATTATAGAGGAAATCATGACAAAACTTAGAGAAGATATCCGTAACATTGCGATTATCGCCCACGTTGACCACGGTAAAACAACCCTCGTTGACGAATTATTGAAACAATCAGAAACGCTTGATGCACGTACTGAATTGGCAGAGCGTGCTATGGACTCAAACGATATCGAAAAAGAGCGTGGAATTACCATCCTTGCTAAAAATACAGCCGTTGCCTACAACGGAACTCGTATCAATATCATGGACACACCAGGACACGCGGACTTCGGTGGAGAAGTTGAGCGTATCATGAAAATGGTTGACGGTGTTGTCTTGGTCGTAGATGCCTACGAAGGAACAATGCCACAAACTCGTTTCGTATTGAAAAAAGCTTTGGAACAAGACCTTGTCCCAATCGTGGTTGTTAACAAAATCGACAAACCATCAGCTCGTCCAGCAGAAGTAGTGGACGAAGTCTTGGAACTTTTCATCGAGCTTGGTGCAGATGATGACCAGCTTGACTTCCCAGTGGTGTATGCTTCAGCGATCAACGGAACTTCTTCATTGTCAGATGATCCAGCTGACCAAGAAGCGACTATGGCACCAATCTTTGACACCATTATCGACCATATCCCAGCTCCAGTAGATAACTCAGATGAGCCTTTGCAGTTCCAAGTATCACTTTTGGACTACAACGACTTTGTTGGACGTATCGGTATCGGTCGTGTCTTCCGTGGTACTGTTAAAGTTGGTGACCAAGTTACCCTTTCTAAACTTGACGGCACAACTAAAAACTTCCGTGTTACAAAACTCTTTGGTTTCTTTGGTTTGGAACGTCGTGAAATCCAAGAAGCCAAAGCAGGTGACTTGATTGCCGTTTCAGGTATGGAAGATATCTTTGTCGGTGAAACCATTACTCCGACAGATGCAGTAGAAGCTCTTCCAATCCTACACATCGATGAGCCAACTCTTCAAATGACTTTCTTGGTCAACAACTCACCATTTGCTGGTAAAGAAGGTAAATGGGTAACTTCTCGTAAGGTGGAAGAACGCTTGCAGGCAGAATTGCAAACAGACGTTTCCCTTCGTGTTGACCCAACTGATTCACCAGATAAATGGACAGTTTCAGGACGTGGAGAATTGCACTTGTCAATCCTTATCGAAACAATGCGTCGTGAGGGCTATGAACTTCAAGTATCTCGTCCAGAAGTTATCGTAAAAGAAATCGATGGTGTCAAATGTGAACCATTTGAACGTGTTCAAATAGACACTCCAGAAGAATACCAAGGGTCTGTTATCCAAAGTCTTTCTGAACGTAAGGGTGAAATGTTGGATATGATTTCAACTGGTAATGGTCAAACTCGTTTGGTCTTCCTTGTTCCAGCGCGTGGGTTGATTGGATACTCAACTGAGTTCTTGTCAATGACTCGTGGTTACGGTATCATGAACCATACCTTTGACCAATACTTGCCATTGATTCCAGGTGAAATTGGTGGTCGTCACCGTGGTGCCCTTGTTTCTATCGATGCTGGTAAGGCTACAACTTACTCAATCATGTCTATCGAAGAACGTGGTACGATCTTTGTCAACCCAGGTACTGAGGTTTATGAAGGAATGATCATCGGTGAAAATTCTCGTGAAAACGACTTGACAGTTAACATCACTAAGGCGAAACAAATGACTAACGTTCGTTCAGCTACTAAGGACCAAACAGCTGTTATCAAGACACCTCGTATCTTGACACTTGAAGAGTCTCTTGAGTTCTTGAACGACGACGAGTACATGGAAGTAACGCCTGAGTCTATCCGTTTGCGTAAACAAATCCTTAATAAGGCAGAGCGTGAGAAAGCTAACAAGAAGAAAAAATCAGCTGAATAAGAGCTAGAAAGAGATAAAGATGGTTTATTTAATCATAGGACTCCTCTTATTACTACTCTATGTATTTGCGACACCAGAAAGCATTAAAGGGACAGTCAATATCGTCCTTGTCGTCTTTGCTTTCGTAGCACTCTTGATTTTGCTGATGCTGTCTGTCCTGCAAATCTTTCAGCTACCGACAGAATTCTTTATCGCAATCGCCATGCTCTTCTTAGCATACTTTAGCTTGCGAGATATTACCCTCATGTCGGTTAATAAAAGTAAAAAAAGATAAAAAGAGAGTTTCGGCTCTCTTTTTGCTTGTTAGAATGCCCAATCTGAGCATTTTCGTTTAGAATTATTTCCATAAAAATGGTAAAATAGTAAGAGTAGAAATGGAGTTTGCGACATGAAAGTAATAGATCAATTTAAAAATAAGAAAGTCCTTGTTTTAGGTTTGGCCAAGTCTGGTGAATCTGCGGCTCGTTTGTTGGACAAGCTAGGTGCTATTGTGACAGTAAATGACGGGAAACCTTTCGAGGACAATCCAGCTGCGCAAAGTTTACTGGAAGAAGGAATCAAGGTCATTACAGGTGGCCATCCTTTGGAACTCTTGGATGAAGAGTTCGCCCTCATGGTGAAAAATCCAGGTATCCCATACAGTAATCCCATGATTGAAAAGGCTTTGGCCAAAGGAATTCCAGTCTTGACTGAGGTGGAATTGGCTTACTTGATTTCAGAAGCGCCAATTATCGGTATCACAGGTTCGAATGGGAAAACAACCACAACGACGATGATCGGGGAAGTTTTGACTGCTGCTGGCCAACATGGTCTCTTATCAGGAAATATCGGCTATCCTGCCAGTCAAGTGGCTCAAACTGCGACAGACAAGGACACGCTTGTCATGGAACTTTCTTCTTTCCAACTCATGGGCGTTCAAGAATTCCATCCTGAGATTGCGGTTATTACCAACCTTATGCCAACTCATATCGATTACCACGGATCATTTGAGGAATATGTAGTAGCTAAGTGGAATATTCAGAACAAGATGACAATAGCTGATTTCCTTGTCTTGAATTTTAACCAAGATTTGGCAAAAGAATTGGCTACTAAAACAGAAGCTACCGTTGTACCATTTTCAACACAGGAAAAGGTTGATGGAGCTTATCTGGAAGATGGTCATCTCTACTTCCGTGGGGAAGTTGTCATGGAAGCGAATGAAATCGGAGTTCCAGGTAGCCACAATGTGGAAAATGCCCTTGCGACGATTGCTGTAGCCAAGCTTCGTGGTGTGGATAACCAAACCATCAAAGAAACTCTTTCAGCTTTTGGTGGTGTCAAACACCGTCTCCAATTTGTGGATGAAATCAAGGGTGTCAAATTCTATAATGATAGCAAGTCAACCAATATCTTGGCTACTCAAAAAGCCTTGTCAGGATTTGACAACAGCAAGGTCATTTTGATTGCAGGTGGTTTGGACCGTGGCAATGAGTTTGACGAATTGGTGCCAGATATTACTGGACTCAAGAAGATGGTCATCCTGGGTCAGTCTGCAGAACGTGTTAAAAGGGCAGCAGACAAGGCAGGTGTGGCATATGTGGATGCGACTGATATTGCAGATGCAACCCGCAAGGCCTATGAACTTTCGACTCAAGGAGATGTAGTCCTTCTCAGTCCTGCCAATGCCAGCTGGGATATGTATGCTAACTTTGAAGTACGTGGCGACCTCTTTATCGACACAGTAGCGGAGTTAAAGGAATAATATGAAGAAAATTGTCTTTACAGGTGGGGGGACGGTTGGACACGTGACCCTTAACCTTTTGTTAATGCCCAAGTTTATCGAAGATGGCTGGGAAGTCCACTATATCGGAGATAAACGTGGTATCGAACATCAAGAAATCCTCAAGTCAGGTTTGGATGTTACCTTCCATTCCATTGCGACTGGAAAATTGCGTCGTTATTTCTCTTGGCAAAATATGCTGGACGTCTTCAAAGTTGGCTGGGGAATTGTCCAGTCGCTCTTTATCATGTTGCGACTTCGTCCACAAGCACTTTTTTCAAAGGGAGGCTTTGTCTCTGTACCGCCTGTTATCGCTGCGCGTGTGTCAGGAGTGCCTGTCTTTATTCACGAATCTGACCTGTCTATGGGCTTGGCCAATAAAATCGCTTATAAATTTGCGACTAAGATGTATTCAACCTTTGAGCAAGCTTCGAGTTTGTCTAAAGTTGAGCATGTGGGAGCAGTGACCAAGGTTTCAGACCAAAAAAATTCAGAACCAGATGAATTGGTGGATATCCAAACCCACTTTAATCCTAAATTGCCAACTGTATTGTTTGTCGGTGGTTCTGCAGGTGCTCGTGTCTTTAACCAATTGGTGACAGACCATAAGAAAGAACTGACAGAGCGCTACAATATTATCAATCTAACTGGAGATTCTAGCCTGAATGAGTTGAGCCAAAATCTTTTTCGTGTTGACTATGTGACCAATCTCTATCAACCCTTGATGGAATTGGCTGATATTGTTGTGACACGTGGTGGTGCCAATACGATTTTTGAGCTCTTGGCCATGGCAAAATTGCATGTTATTGTGCCACTTGGTCGTGAAGCTAGTCGTGGAGACCAGATTGAAAATGCAGCTTACTTTGTAAAAAAAGGCTATGCAGAAGAGCTTCAAGAAAGCGATTTGACCTTGGACATTTTAGAAGAGAAGCTTTCTCACTTACTAAGTCACAAGGAAGATTACCAAGCTAAGATGAGGGCTTCAAAGGAATTGAAATCTCTAGCAGATTTTTATCAATTGTTGAAAAAAGATTTATCATAAGGAAAGTAAATGTCAAAAGATAAGAAAAATGAGGGCAAAGAAATCCTCGAAGAATTTAAAGAGTTATCAGAATGGCAGAAACGAAACCAGGAATATCTAAAAAAGAAGGCTGAAGAAGAGGTAGCCCTAGCTGAGGAGAAGGAAAAGGAAAGACAAGCACGAATGGCTTCAAAATCTGAAAAGTCAGATGCAACCGAGGACCAAGAGAGTGAATCTGATCCAAAAGACCCAAAATCAGCTAAGGAAGATGCTGAAGAAAAAGTAGAAGAGTCAGAAGACGTCAAAAAAGAAGTAGTCAAAGAAGAATCAAAGTCTAAAAAGACAGAGAAAGAGGATAAACGGGATAAAAAGGCAGAGAAAAAGCCTGTAAAAGAAAAACCGGCTAAACCGAAAATTCCAGGAGTTCATATCTGGCGGGCTATCTCGATTTTGTTTCTAAGTCTGCTTTTATTGGTCGTCTCTGCCTACTTGCTTAGTCCTTATGCGACCATGAAGGATATTCGTGTTGAGGGAACAGTGCAAACTACAGCTGATGATATTCGACAGGCTTCAGGTATTCAGGATTCGGATTATACGATTAACCTTCTGCTAGACAAGGCAAAATATGAAGAACAGATCAAGTCTAATTATTGGGTTGAATCAGCTCAGCTTGTCTATCAATTTCCAACTAAGTTTACTATCAAGATCAAGGAATATGATATTGTTGCCTACTATGTTTCTGGTGAAAGTCATTATCCAATTCTTTCCAGTGGGAAGGTGGAGACCAGTGCGGTTAGTTTGGTGAGTCTGCCAGAAACATATTTGTCAGTTCTCTTTAATGACAACGAACAAATCAAAACCTTTACCTCAGAACTTGCTCAAATTAGCCCTGAACTCAAGGCGGCTATCCAAAAGGTGGAATTAGCCCCAAGCAAGGTGACTTCAGATTTAATTCGATTGACCATGAACGATTCGGACGAAGTTTTGGTTCCCCTTTCTGAAATGAGTAAGAAATTGCCATACTATAGTAAGATTAAGCCTCAATTGTCAGAACCGAGTGTGATTGACATGGAAGCTGGAATTTACAGTTACACTGTGGCGGATAAATTAATTATGGAGGCTGAGGAAAAAGCCAAACAAGAGGCTAAGGAAGCTGAGAAGAAACAAAAAGAGGAAGAGAAGAAAAGACTGGAAGAACAGCAGAATAAACTAGAAGAGGAAAGGAAAAAGCTGGAGGAAGAGGGCAATCAAAACCAAACAACCCGGCGTTCATCGCGTCGCTAGGTTTACCTTTTCTTCTATAGCTCTTTAGTTGCCATGTTTTTACTTGACAAGTTCTAGTAGAAATAATAGAATAGTAAAAAACCTTTAAAGCAGTCCAGAGAGGCAGCTAAGGTTTGACGGTGAAAGGGTGGAGACTACCCATTTTTCGTGGAACCTTGCTGTTGGCAGGTTCCTTTTTTCGTGGCTTCTGTTGCCCAGACTCTCTCACTAGCAAAGGTAAAAGGAGAAACCTATGCGAGAACATCGTCCAGTCATTGCTCTTGATTTTCCTAGTTTTGAGGCGGTCAAGGAATTCTTAGCTCTTTTTCCAGCAGAAGAAAGCCTTTATCTTAAGGTAGGGATGGAGCTTTATTACGCAACGGGGCCTGAGATTGTGTCTTACTTGAAAGGCCTGGGGCACAGTGTCTTTTTGGATCTCAAGCTGCATGACATTCCCAATACAGTCAAATCAGCTATGAAGGTCCTGTCTCAGCTTGGTGTGGATATGACAAATGTTCATGCTGCTGGGGGTGTAGAGATGATGAAGGCAGCGCGTGAAGGTCTTGGAAGTCAAGCCAAATTGATCGCTGTCACTCAGCTGACCTCAACATCAGAAGCTCAGATGCAGGAGTTTCAAAATATCCAAACCAGCCTGCAGGAGTCTGTGATTCATTATGCTAAGAAGACAGCTGAAGCGGGATTAGATGGTGTTGTTTGCTCGGCTCAGGAAGTGCAACTCATCAAGCAGGCCACCAATCCAGATTTTATCTGTCTGACACCGGGCATTCGTCCTGCAGGAGCTGCAGTAGGAGATCAAAAACGCGTCATGACGCCAGCGGATGCTTATAAAATCGGCAGTGACTATATCGTAGTGGGACGTCCCATTACTCAAGCTGAGGATCCTGTTGTAGCTTATCATGCCATCAAGGATGAATGGAACCAAGACTAGAATTAAAGAACTAGATTAGAAAAACAAAAGGAGAAGACCATGACACTTGCTAAAGATATCGCTAGCCACCTCTTGAAAATTCAAGCCGTTTACCTCAAACCAGAGGAGCCTTTCACTTGGGCATCTGGTATCAAGTCACCCATTTATACGGATAACCGTGTGACCCTTGCCTATCCAGAAACTCGTACTCTCATTGAAAATGGTTTTGTAGATGCTATCAAAGAAGCCTTTCCTGAGGTTGAAGTGATTGCAGGGACTGCAACAGCAGGGATTCCTCACGGAGCCATCATTGCTGACAAGATGAATCTGCCATTTGCCTACATCCGTAGCAAACCAAAAGACCACGGTGCTGGTAATCAAATCGAAGGTCGTGTAGCTCAAGGTCAAAAAATGGTAGTGGTTGAAGACCTTATTTCAACAGGTGGTTCTGTTCTTGAAGCTGTAGCAGCTGCTAAACGAGAAGGAGTAGAGGTTCTCGGTGTTGTAGCGATTTTCAGTTACCAATTGCCAAAAGCAGATAAGAACTTCTCAGATGCAGGTATCAAACTTGTGACGCTTTCTAACTACAGTGAACTCATCCATCTAGCCCAAGAAGAAGGCTATATCACACCAGAAGGACTCGACCTTCTAAAACGATTTAAAGAAGACCAAGAAAATTGGCAAAATGCTTAAGACATAGAAAATCAGGTAGTCACTAGGATTACCTGATTTCTTTTTGTGATTTCATTGAGTATTAGTCAACTTTTCCGCCCTCAACAACTAGGTCATCTGCTTTAGCAGCGTCACCGTAGGTTGGGTGAAGTGTTTTTTCATAGGCTTTGTGGAAGAAGTTTTCTTTACCTAATTTTTCAATATCTTTATTGATGAAGTCTAGCAATTCTTGGTTGCCTTTTTGAACTGCTGCTGCGATGGTATCTGGATCACCGAGGGAAGTAATTCCAACTTCAAAGCCTTTATTTTCAAGCGCCCAAGCTAGGACTTCAGTATTGTCAGTTGAAAAGGCATCTCCACGTCCGTCAAGAAGGGCTTGGTAAGAGTCACTGTATTGGTCATATTTTTGGAGTTTGATTTCTGGATGATTTTTTTCAAAATAAGTTTCAGCGGTCGTTCCTTTTGTAACAATCAAGGTTTTGCCTTCTAATTGTTTGACATCTGTAATAAGACCAGTCTTAGGTGATACGACACCCAGAGAAACTTTCATGTATGGAAGGGCAAAATCAACTTGTTTCTTGCGTTCATCTGTCACTGTAAAGTTGGCAAGAGTAATATCTACCTTGTTTGAAATCAAGTATTCAGCACGGTTGGCAGCATCGACGGAAACGTATTTAACCTTCACACCAAGGTCTTGTGCCAGTTGGTTCCCAAGTTCAATATCGTAACCTTGGTAAGAACCATCATTGTCAACGTAACCAAATGGTTTTTTGTCCCCAAATACGGCGATTCGTAGCTCACCGCTTTTTTTAATTTCATCGATTGTGCGAGCCTTGGCAGTGGTTTTACCAGACGATGAGCCAGCCTTTCCACCTGAGCTACAAGCTGTGACAAAGATAAGGGCAAAGGCAAGTGCCAAAACAGTTAAGAGTGGTTTGAATAGTTTCATAAGAATCTCCTTTATAGATATGAGCCAAATTGGCTAAAGTCAAAGACGTTTAAAAATTCCTGAGCTCGTTTAGTTTGCGGATTGGTGAAGAAATCTTGAGCCCTTCCTTCTTCAGCAATTTTCCCTTGGTCGAGGAAGATAATCCGATCGGCAATAGCTTGGGCGAACTGCATTTCGTGGGTTACTAAAATCATGGTGCGGCCTTCTTGGGCCAAGTCATTGATGAGTTCTAGAACCTCACGCACCATTTCTGGATCTAGAGAAGCAGTTACTTCGTCAAAGAGGATAATTTCTGGATGCATGAGGAGGGCACGGACAATTGCAACCCGTTGCTTCTGTCCACCAGATAATTGACGCGCAAAGCTATGTTGTTTATCTAGCAATCCGACACGCTCCAGCAGTTGCAAGGCTTCTTCAGTTACTTCCTTCTTGTCTCTTCCCTGAGCCTTGATAGGACCTAGGATGAGGTTTTGTAGAACATCCAAATGTGGAAAGAGTTCATAACTTTGAAAGACCATGCCAATTTTTTGGCGAACTAGGTGAAAATCTTTTTTATTTGCAACGATAGACTGACCATCCAGCAGGATATCACCACCTTGAATACTTTCTAAGCCATTGAGGCAACGAAGGAGGGTACTTTTCCCACAACCAGAGGGTCCTAGGATGACGACAACTTCCCCTTTTTTGATATTTAGAGAAAGTCCTTGGAGGATGGGATTGTCTCCAAAGGATTTTTTGAGTTCCTTGATTTCTAAGATAGTTTCAGACATTTAGCTCCTCCAATGTTTTTCTAAGTGAGTGGATAGTTTGGAAATAGGGAAGCAGACTGCGAAATACAAGACCAGAATGGTTCCATAAATCCAAAAGGAAGCAGTTGGGATAGTCAGGCGATTGCTATCGATGATTTGTTGTCCAACCTTGGTCACTTCAACAACCCCAATCAGGACAACCAAGGAAGTCGTTTTAATCATCCGAGTGACAAGGTTAATGGCCTGCGGTAGCAGTCTTCTCAAAACCTGTGGGATGATGATGTGGTAGTAAAGTTGAATATTGGTCAAGCCCAGTGCTTGTCCACTTTCAAACTGATGCTTAGGGAGGGAAGTGATGGCTCCACGGACCAAGTCCCCCATTTCAGCTGTTCCCCAGAGGGTAAAAACGATAATAGCAGAAGTCTCACCTGAGATATTGATATTAAAGTTTCGAGCCAAGCCAAAGTAAACGATGAAAAGTAGAACAAGCTGGGGCATGATACGGATGAATTCCAGATACAATCGTGTCAAAAATCGTACGATTCTAGAATGGGAGGTCATGATGATTCCCATGACTGTTCCGAACATCATGGATAAGAGGACAGACAGGATGGATATCCCAATCGTAACGCTCAATCCCTGTAAGATTCTCAGGAGATTATTTCCCTGAAAGAGTACTTGGATTCCCGAATCCTGCATGGCGGAGCCTCCTTTCTATCCAGCTAAAGACCAGTGAGATGGGTAGCAACATCATTAGATAAGCACCTACCAACATAGCTAGCGCAATGTCTGTCTCATAGTAGAGCCCAATCAAGTCCTTGGCGACGTACATGAGGTCGGCCAAAGCCACTGCTGAGAAAACAGAGGTTTCCTTGATGAGGAAAATGACATTGGCACTAAAAGATGGTAGAGCAACCGCTGTTGCTTGCGGAAGAACTACATAGCGAAAGACCTGTACAGGTGTCAGACCGATTGCTAATCCAACCTCCTGCTGGGTTTGACTGACGGCTTCCAGCCCACTTCGGAAAGATTCTGCCATATAGGAGCCTCCTAAAAAGACCAGTCCTAAAGTGGCACAGACTTCTGAAGAGAGGACAATTCCGATTCGGGGAAGACCGAAGTAGAGAAAGAAGAGTTGAATCAAAAGGGGCGTATTACGTGACAATTCAATATAGGCTGTCGCTACTTGCGCCAAAATAGGAATTCGATAATGTCGGATGATACTAACGATTAAACCGAGCAGAAAGGATCCCAAAATTCCCCAAACTGCAATATGCAAGGTCAGAAGAAATGCCTTTTGATATAGTGGTAGATATTGTTCAACAATGGACCAATCCAAAAATAGAACCTCCCATCTAGAAATAATACAGTTATTGTAGCACTTAAAATCTCCTTTGGATAATATGTATTTTTTATTGCCGTTATAAGGATTTTTTATCATAGACATAAAATTTCTGAAATTTACAAACAAAATATTTGAAAAGTTTTGAAAAAAGAGTTAAGATATTTTTGTAATATACAAAGTAAACGCTTACTTATCAAGGAGGGCATTTTATGTCATACAAAACAAGCAATGCAGAAGGTCATGTAGATTTCATCAATACCTATGATTTGGAGCCAATGGCGCAACAAGTTATTCCGAAAGCCGCATTTGGCTATATCGCTAGTGGGGCGGAAGATACTTTCACTTTGCGTGAGAATATTCGTGCCTTTAACCACAAACTCATCGTTCCTCATACGCTTTGTGATGTTGAAAATCCAAGTACAGAGATTGAATTTGCAGGTGAAAAATTGTCTTCACCAATCATTATGGCGCCTGTTGCGGCTCATAAATTGGCAAATGAACAAGGTGAAGTAGCTACTGCGCGTGGTGTGCATGAGTTTGGTTCCCTCTATACAACTAGTTCTTACTCTACTGTAGACCTTCCAGAAATTACGGAAGCCCTTCAAGGGACACCTCATTGGTTCCAATTTTACTTTAGTAAAGATGACGGAATCAACCGCCACATCATGGACCGTGTGAAGGCTGAAGGTTATAAAGCGATTGTCTTGACGGCAGACGCTACTGTAGGGGGCAATCGTGAGGTGGACAAGCGTAATGGTTTTGTCTTCCCAGTTGGCATGCCGATTGTTGAAGAATACTTGCCAGAAGGTGCTGGAAAATCAATGGACTTTGTTTACAAATCAGCTAAACAACGCCTATCTCCACGAGATGTAGAATTTATCGCTGAATACTCTGGACTTCCTGTTTATGTCAAGGGACCACAATGCCGTGAGGACGTGGAACGTTCGCTTGCTGCAGGTGCTTCTGGTATCTGGGTAACCAACCACGGTGGCCGCCAAATCGATGGTGGACCAGCTGCCTTTGACTCACTTCAAGAAGTAGCAGAAGCAGTTGATAAACGTGTACCAATCGTCTTTGACTCAGGTATTCGTCGTGGTCAACACGTCTTTAAAGCCTTGGCCTCAGGTGCAGACTTGGTAGCTATTGGCCGCCCGGTTATCTATGGCTTGGCTCTCGGCGGTAGTGTTGGTGTGCGTCAAGTCTTTGAACACTTGAATGCGGAATTAAAGACAGTCATGCAGTTGTCTGGAACTCAGACTATTGAAGATGTTAAACACTTTAAACTTCGTCATAACCCATACAACCCAACCTTCCCAGTTGACCCACGCGACTTAAAATTGTATTGATAAAAAGATTGCCTCCACTGAATGTGGAGGTTTTTGTTTGTGTTTTGAACGTTTTGTTTTAATAAAGGGAAATCGTATCAAAATCTATATAAATATATTTTTCAATCAAATATCTTGCTAGGGCTTTCATTTTTTGCTATACTGGTGCAGTAATTAAATAATAAAGACATTTGGGGTGCTTTAAGCTGAGATGATACCCATTGAACCTGATACAGTTAAGACTGGCGAAGGGAAATGTGAAACGTTTTTTCGTATGGTGAAATGAACGATCTAATCTTATAAGTCAACTCTAATTCTTGATTGTAATTGGAGTTTTTTTGTTTATATAAGCTGGATGAAGGTGATACAAAGCATTTAGGTAGCTCTTCTTGAACGCCCTTGATTTTCTTTAAAAAGGTCAAGTAAAACTAGGATTTTCTTGGTATTTTGTTGATTACGAACGAGTAAAGAGAGGAAAAGTAAATATGGAAACACAAGACTATGCATTTGAGCCAGGTTTGACTGTTGGAGAATTATTAAAAAGCAGTCAGAAGGATTGGCAGGCTGCAATCAATCATCGTTTTGTTAAGGAACTTTTTGCGGGGACAATTGAGAATAAGGTCTTAAGAGACTACCTAATTCAAGATTATCACTTCTTTGATGCCTTCTTATCCATGCTGGGTGCTTGCGTAGCCCACGCAGACCAGCTTGAATCCAAGCTTCGTTTTGCCAAGCAACTAGGCTTTCTTGAAGCAGACGAAGATGGTTATTTCCAAAAGGCTTTCAAGGAGTTAAAAGTATCTGAGAATGACTATCTGGAAGCGACCTTGCACCCTGTAACAAAAGCCTTTCAGGATCTTATGTATTCGGCAGTGGCTTCATCAGACTATGCTCATCTTTTGGTCATGCTGGTCATTGCAGAAGGTCTCTATTTAGACTGGGGTTCTAAAGATTTGGCTCTACCTGAAGCCTATATTCATTCGGAATGGATCAATCTCCACAGAGGTCCTTTCTTTGCAGAGTGGGTTCAATTTCTGGTTGACGAACTCAATCGTGTCGGGAAAAGTCGAGAAGATTTGACAGAACTTCAGCAACGCTGGAACCAAGCAGTCGCTTTAGAATTAGCCTTTTTTGATATTGGTTATGACACTTAGAGAAGGTTTAGGATATTTACAAATTTGATGAGGTAGTTCTCTTCGAAAATCTCTTCAAACCACGTCAGCTTCACCTTAGATTATATATGTGACTGACTTCGTCAGTCTTATCTACAACCTCAAAGCAGTGCTTTGAGCAACCTGAGGCTAGATTCCTAGTTTGCTCTTTGATTTTCATTGAGCATAAATCATTCAATGTAAAAAAAATTTCTTAACGAAAGATAGAGATAAATCGAAATCAGTAGATCGTATAAAGTGAAAAGGAAGGATTTCAATATGACAAGTTTAAAATTATTAAAAGAAAAAGCACCTTTGGTCATTTGCATAACCAATGATGTAGTAAAAAATTTTACAGCAAATGGATTAGTAGCACTGGGTGCGTCACCAGCTATGAGTGAGTTTCCTGCTGATTTAGAGGATTTGTTAAAATATGCTGGTGGTTTATTAATAAACATAGGTACATTGACAGATGAAAATTGGAAATTATACCAAGCTGCTCTGAAAATTGCAGAGAAATATAATGTCCCAGCAGTTTTAGATCCTGTAGCCTGTGGAGCAGGAGAATATAGAAAAAAAGTAGCAGATGATCTAATCAACAATTATAAACTAGCAGCGATTAGGGGAAATGCTGGCGAGATTGCTTCTTTAGTAGGGATAAATGTGGCATCTAAAGGAGTAGATAGTGCGGGCGTAGATAATATTGATGAAATTGCTCTAGCAGCAAATAAGAAGTTCAATATTCCTATAATAGTAACAGGTGAAGTGGATGCTATTGCGGTTAATGGAGAAGTGGTAACGATTCATAATGGTAGTGCCATGATGCCAAAAGTTATTGGGACAGGATGCTTATTAGGTGCTGTAGTAGCAAGCTTTATCGGACTAGAAAAAGGTCAAGAATTGAAATCATTAGAAACAGCAATGTTGGTTTACAATATCGCTGGAGAAATGGCAGAAAAACGTCCAAATGGGCATCTTCCTGGAACATTTAAAGTTGAATTTATAAATGCCTTATACGAGATTACAGACGAAGATGTAAAGGAATTCAAAAGAGTGAAGTAAAATGTTTCATAAAGAATTACTAAAACTATATTTTATTTGTGGAACGACTACTTGCCAAGGTAAAGATCTATATAAGGTCGTTGAGGAAGCCTTAAAAGGTGGTATAACTTTATTTCAATTTCGTGAAAAAGGTGAGGGAGCTTTAGAAGGCAAAGAAAAAGTCGAATTAGCAATTAAACTACAGGATCTTTGTAGAAAATACAATGTTCCGTTTATTGTTAATGATGATATTGAGTTAGCATTGGAAATAGATGCTGACGGCGTACATGTAGGTCAAGACGATATTGGTGTTGATGAAATTAGAAAATTGATGCCAGATAAAATAATTGGTCTTTCTATAAAAAACGAGGCAGAATTTCAACAATCAAAAGTTGAATATGTAGATTATGTTGGTGTTGGTCCTGTATTTGATACCCAGTCAAAGGATGATGCTGGTGGCGCTATAGGTTATGAAGGTCTTAAATTGATGAGAACACTATTGCCACAAATGCCCTTAGTTGCAATTGGTGGGATACAGACGCAACATATTAAAGACATTATGAAGACCAATATGGATGGTGTTTCAATCATTTCAGCGATCTCCTACTCTAAAAATGTAGAGAAAACTGTTCGAGAAATGAGTGAACAATAGCTATCGATCTAACCAAAGAAAGATCTGCTGTCTTTGTGAGTGCAAGTCTGTATTTCCAGTTCAATTTCTTGAACTGAAAAAAATCGTTTGTTATAATATTTATATAATTAAATAATAAAGACATTTGGGGTGCTTTAGGCTGAGATGATACCCATTGAACCTGATACAGTTAAGACTGGCGAAGGGAAATGTGAAATGGTTTTTTTTTCGTATGTCGAAAAGAACTGTCTAATCTTGTAAGCAAAACTCTAATTCTTGTGTGTGATTAGAGTTTTTTATTTTTTACTAGATAGACTAGATGCAGAGTATGATGGCAGGTCTCTCTTAAATGCCCTATGTCTTAAAAGGAGTTTTTATGTTTAAAAAATGGCGTTTAAAAGATGTTATCTTGCTTGCTTTCTTGTCTATCTTTTTTGGTGGCGTTTTTGTGGGCTCAGGCTATCTGTTTGATATCCTCACTCTGATTTTAGCCCCTCTTGGTTTGCAGGCCTTTGCCAATGAAATCCTCTTTGGTCTCTGGTGTATGGCTGCGCCTATTGCTGCCATTTTTGTTCCAAGAGTGGGAAGTGCAACGATTGGAGAAGTGCTAGCTGCACTTGCTGAAGTCCTTTATGGTAGCCAATTCGGTCTAGGTGCCCTTTTGTCTGGCTTGGTTCAAGGTTTGGGAAGTGAACTTGGTTTTATCGTAACCAAGAATCGCTATGAAAGTTGGCTCTCTCTAACTGCCAATAGTATTGGGATTACGCTTGTTAGTTTTGTCTATGAATACATTAAGTTAGGTTACTACGCCTTCTCCCTTCCTTTTGTCCTTTCCTTGCTTGTAGTACGTTTTATTTCCGTCTTTTTCTTCTGTACCATCTTGGTTCGTGCCATTGTCAAACTTTATCATCAGTTTGCAACTGGAGGCAAGGCATAGATGGGGCTGGAACTACGAGCGATTCAGTCCCCAATCTTCTCTGAGCCACTTGATTTTACTTTTCATGGGCAAGCCTTTACCTTGTTAGTTGGGAGCAGTGGTTCAGGGAAATCTAGTCTTTTTCAAATGATTGCCCAAGTTAGTTCTCTTCCCTATAGCGGTCAAGTCCTGATAAATGGGAGCGAGGTCAGTCAGCTTTCTATCATCGAACGTGTCCAGACGGTTGGTATTCTCTTTCAAAATCCCAATCATCAATTTACCATGGAGAACTTGTTTGAGGAGCTGATTTTTACCTTGGAAAATATTGGGCATCCCGTTCAGGAAATTGATTCAAAAATAGCAGAGGTTGTCCAGCAATGTCGCTGCAAGGCGATTTTGCACCGTCCCATTCATCACTTATCAGGTGGAGAAAAGCAAAAGGCTGCTTTGGCTGTTCTCTTTGCTATGAATCCTAGGGTCTATCTCTTGGATGAGCCCTTTGCTTCCATTGACCGCAAGAGCAGGTTAGAGATATTGGAGATTCTAAAAGAGTTAGCCTCTAATGGGAAGACAGTCATCCTGTGCGACCATGATTTATCTGATTATGAAGCCTATATCGACCATATGGTGGAGCTAAGAGATGGACAACTAAGGGAAGTGTTTCAAATCCCTACCTCTGAAATGACACAGGCTGTTTCAAAGGAAGTTGCTTCTAGCCCAGAACTATTCCATATGGATCGAACGACTTGTGAGTTGGATAATCGCCCCCTCTTTTCGATTGCTGATTTTACATTCTACCAAGGAATCTCCTGTATTTTGGGTGATAATGGTGTCGGGAAATCAACCCTCTTTCGGTCTATTCTTCAATTTCAAAAGTATAAGGGGCGCATTACCTGGAAGGGGACAGTCCTGAAAAAGAAAAAGAGTTTGTATCGTGACCTAACGGGTGTTGTTCAGGAAGCTGAGAAGCAGTTTATCAGAGTCAGTCTGCGAGAAGAGCTTCAATTAGATGGACCTGATTCTGAAAGAAATCAGCGGATACTCCAAGCTTTACAATATTTTGATCTGGAGCAGACTCTTGATAAGAGTCCCTATCAATTAAGTGGTGGCCAGCAAAAGATTCTTCAGCTCTTGACCATCTTGACTAGCAAGGCTTCTGTGATTTTGCTAGACGAACCTTTTGCTGGTTTGGATGATAGAGCCTGCCATTATTTTTGTCAGTGGATTGTGGAGGAGAGAAATCAAGGAAGAAGTTTTCTGATCATTAGCCATCGTTTAGATCCCTTGATCTCTGTGGTTGATTATTGGATTAAGATGACTAGTCAGGGTCTCAGTCATGTGAAAGAAGTGACAATTACTAAACCACTCACATCTCAGAGTAGCAATACCCAAGGGGAGGTGAAGTAGTATGGTCAAAGTAGCAACCCAGACACCGATTATCAGTCTCTTCTTGCTGATTTTATCCTTGGAAACATCTTTCATTCCTTCGATTGCTCTGAATCTTTCGGTAGTCGCATTTTGCATTCTCTTTATGCTTTATTACCGTCGATTTAAAATGTTAGCTTGGATGATTCTGCTCGCCATTTTGCCATCTTTAGCCAACTACTGGGCAGTTCAGTTACACGGAGATGCTTCGCAGTCAGTCATACTTGGAACGAGGGCCTTTGTGACCGTTTGTATTGGTCTTGTCTTTGTTTCCTCTATTTCCCTAAAAGAGCTTCTCTTGTACTTGGCTCAAAAGGGGTTATCACGCTCTTGGGCCTATGCCTTGATTGTGGTATTCAATTCCTTTCCCCTTATTCAGCAAGAAATCAAGTCCCTCAAGGAAGCTTGCTTATTACGCGGTCAAGAACTACATTTTTGGTCTCCCTTGATTTACAGCAAGGTTCTGATGACGGTCTTTAGATGGCGCCATCTTTACCTGAGAGCTCTATCGGCGCATGGATATGACGAACATGCACAGGTGGAGAATCGCTATCGAACTTTTTATATTCCTCAAAGGACAATATTCATCTACCTGCTTTTCTTTTTATTGCTTCAAACCAGTCTATTTTTATAAAGGAGTTATTATGGAATTTACAGATATTGCGATGGAATTATCCAAGGAAGCTTGGCAGGCTTCCTTTCATCACCCCTTTGTTTTACAGTTACAAGAGGGAAATTTAGACCCGTCCATCTTTCGCTATTACTTGATTCAGGATGCCTACTATTTGAAGGCCTTCTCAGAAGCCTATCACCTCTTGGCTGATAAGACTTCAAACCAAGAGATGAAAAGACTCTTGAAACAAAATGCTCAGAGTCTAGTGGAGGGTGAGTTGTTTATCCGCCAACAATTTTTCAAGGAATTGGAAATCAGCGATCAGGAAATGGAGCAACATCCAATCGCTCCCACCTGCTATCATTACATTTCTCACATTTATCGTCAATTTGAAGAAGCAAATCTAGCCATTGCTTTTGCGAGCTTGCTGCCTTGTCCTTGGTTATACCATGATATAGGCAAATCACTTAATCTTAAACCATCACCAAATCCTCTCTACCAACAATGGATTGAAACTTATATTACGGATGAACTTGAACAGCAGATCAGAGAGGAGGGAGCGCTGGTTAATCAACTCTATCGAGAAAGCAACGAGACGGACAAACAAAAAATGCTAGAGGCCTTCCACCGCAGTGTTCACATGGAAGCCAAGTTTTGGGAAATGGCCTACCGACACCAGACATGGAAGAGTGATTTACACTCTTTAGAAAAAGGAGAAGAATAGAAATATGAGAAAGAACCAATTGCAAGTTCACAAATTAACCATTTTATCTATGATGATTGCCCTTGATGTAGTCCTTACACCTATCTTTCGGATTGAGGGAATGGCACCGATGTCCAGTGTAGTCAATATTCTAGCAGGAATCATGATGGGACCTGTTTATGCTTTGGCTATGGCTACAGTGACAGCCTTTATCCGTATGACGACTCAAGGGATTCCGCCTTTAGCTCTCACAGGAGCGACTTTTGGAGCCCTTCTAGCAGGTCTCTTTTATAAGTATGGTCGAAAATTTCATTATTCCGCTCTAGGAGAGATTTTGGGAACAGGTATTATTGGTTCTATTGTTTCCTATCCTGTTATGGTGCTCTTTACAGGATCAGCGGCTAAGCTCAGCTGGTTTATCTACACTCCTCGATTTTTCGGAGCAACCTTGATTGGTACAGCGATTTCCTTTATTGCCTTTCGATTTTTAATCAAGCAGGAATTCTTTAAAAAAGTTCAGGGATATTTCTTTGATGAAAGGATAGACTGATGCAAGCATTGACAAATCCTTTTCCTATGGAAACGACTTCCCTCATTCACTGTATTACCAATGAGATTTCTTGTGAGATGCTAGCAAATGGGATTTTGGCTCTGGGATGCAAACCTGTCATGGCAGATGATCCCCGTGAGGTTCTTGATTTTACTAAGCAAAGCCAGGCACTCTTCATCAATTTGGGTCATTTGTCATCTGAGAAGGAAAAAGCAATCCGTATGGCAGCTTCTTATGCAGCTCAAGTTGCTCTCCCAATGGTAGTAGATGCGGTTGGCGTAACAGCTTCAGTCATTCGGAAGACTTTAGTTAGAGACCTTTTAGACTATAGACCTACGGTCCTTAAAGGAAATATGTCAGAAATTAGAAGTCTTGTTGGCTTAAAACACCACGGAGTTGGGGTCGATGCGAGTGCTAAAGATCAAGAAACTGATGATTTGCTTCAAGTCTTGAAAGACTGGTGTCAGACCTATCCAGGTATGTCATTCTTAGTCACAGGCCCCAAGGACCTCATCGTTTCGAAGAATCAGGTCGCTGTACTGGGAAATGGCTGTGCAGAATTAGACTGGATAACAGGGACAGGAGACCTGGTTGGAGCCTTGATAGCCGTTTTTCTCAGCCAAGGAAAGACAGGTTTTGAAGCTTCTTGCTTAGCAGTCTCTTATCTCAATATCGCTGCTGAGAGAATTCTTGTTCAAGGAATGGGATTGGAAGATTTTCGTTACCAAGTACTCAATCAGCTTTCGCTCCTCAAAAGAGATGAAAATTGGCTAGATGCCATCAAAGGAGACATTTATGAATAGAGAAGCACTTAGACTATATCTAGTAACCAATCGCTACCAAGATTCCTTGGAAAGTTTTCTTAAAAAAGTTGAGACGGCTTGCCGTTCAGGGGTTACCATAGTCCAATTGCGAGAAAAAAATCTTACCACCAATCAATATTATCAACTGGCAAAAAAAGTCAAGGAAATAACAGATGCCTATCAGGTACCCTTGATCATCGATGATCGTTTGGATGTTTGTCTTGCGGTTGATGCTGCTGGTCTGCATATCGGAGACGATGAACTACCAGTTTCGGTTGCCCGCAAAGTCCTTGGTCCTGAAAAAATCCTCGGTGTCACTGCTAAAACAGTTAAAAGAGCTCTCGAAGCAGAAACATCGGGTGCGGATTACTTGGGAACAGGAGCAATTTTTCCGACAACCACCAAGGAAAATGCGCCTATCACACTAATCTCAACCTTGAAAACAATTTGCCAAAGGGTCGCCATTCCAGTAGTTGCTATCGGAGGCTTGACGTCAGAGAACATTGACCAGCTTGTTGGCACTGGAATAGCTGGAGTAGCAGTCGTACGCGATCTGATGCAGGCAGAAGATATAGAGGAAAAAACGCAAGCCTTTTTAACAAAGCTAGATGACATTATTTCCTAATTAATACTCAATGAAAATCAAAGAGCAAACTAGGAAGCTAGCCGCAGGTTGCTCAAAGCACTGCTTTGAGGTTGCAGATAAAGTTGACGTAGTTTGAAGAGATTTTAGAAGACTATAAAAACTCTCTAATTCCCTTAAAGTGGGAACTAGAGAGTTTTTTTAATCTTTAAAGCTTGTATGGTTGACTGGGCCAGAACCATGACCGAGTTGAGGAGCGTCTTGAATGGCTTTTGTGATAAAGGCCTTGGCCTTATCGACTGCTTGATAGAGGGTTTTCCCCTTGGCTAGTTCAGCCGTAATCACTGCAGCAAAGGTACATCCAGTACCATGGGTGTGACAGGTTTGAATTCTTGGGCTTTCCCAGACAAATTGGTCATCCTTGGTAAAGAGGAAATCCTTGGCACCGCCTTCGAGATGCCCACCTTTGATTACCACAGACTGAGGACCAAATTCTTTTAAAATCAGGCGACCGGCACGCTGCATGTCTTCAGGATCATGGATTGAAAAACCAACAATCTCTTCTGCCTCAGGAAGATTCGGAGTGATAATGGTTGCAAGGGGAAGCAGGTTTGTTTTTAGGTAGGTTCTGGCACTGGTATCAATCAGAGTGTCTCCACTCGTAGCGACCATAACAGGGTCAAGGACGTAGGGACAATCCAGCTTTTTAAGATAGGGCTGGATGATTTCCATGATTTCAGTAGTTGCCAACATCCCAGTTTTTACAGCCTGAGGCTTGATATCCGAAAAGACACTCTCCAATTGGGCTTTCAACATTTGAGGAGAAACGTGCTCGATTAATTGAACGCCTCTGGTATTTTGAGCGACAAGACTGGTTACAACGGCCATTCCATAGACATCTCTAGCTTGGAACGACTTTAAGTCAGCCATAATGCCAGCACCACCACTAGGGTCAGTCCCTGCAATGGTCAAAGCAACGGGTAAATAAGTCATCTAAAACCTCCCAACCAACTGAAGTTTGTATTCTTAAGAACAAGCTAGTCTGTTTTAGAAAGGTAATAGAAGACTGCTAGTCCCCATTATCATTTCCACTTCCATCAGCTAGCATTACCTAGATTGAGTCAAAGGGTCTAACAGTCGTTAATCTCAGCTTTACGCACCCCTAGTGGTTGTTTTCTTTTTTCTTTAGTATAGCATATTTTTATAGTTTATATAGTAAGATTTGGCTGGAAATCCTTTATCAAATGGTTAAAATTCAATTTTTCAAAGAAAAGATAAATTTCATAGTTGACAAATGTAGATTTTAAAGGTATACTGATAATTGTAATTGACAAATGTAGATTTTGGAGGTGTGCTAATGCAGATTTCAGATGCAGAATGGCAGGTCATGAAGATTATTTGGATGCAAGGAGAGCAGACTAGTACGGATTTAATCAGGGTTCTGGCGGAGCGATTCGACTGGTCCAAGTCGACCATTCAAACTCTTTTGGCTCGTTTGGTTGAGAAAGAGTGTCTGACTCGGAAAAAAGAAGGCAAGTCCTTTGTCTATTCAGCCCTTTTAACTTTGGATCAAAGTCGGGATTTACTTGTCCAAGATATCAAAGACAAGGTTTGTTCTCGTAGGATTAAGAACTTGTTGGCTGATTTGATTGCTGAATGTGATTTTACTCAGGCTGACTTGGAAGACTTAGAAGCTGTGATTTCAGAGAAAAAGTCAAGTGCTGTAACAGAAGTAAGATGTAATTGTATGTAAAGGAGACATCATGTTAAATAGTATTGTAACCATTGTTTGTATTGCCCTTATCGCCTTTATCTGGTTTTGGTTTTTCAAAAAGCCTGAAAAATCTGGGCAAAAGGCCCAGCAAAAAAAAGGCTACCAAGAGATTCGAGTGGAAGTCATGGGAGGCTATACTCCTGAGTTGATTATCCTCAAGAAATCAGTGCCAGCCCGCATTGTCTTTGACCGTAAGGACCCTTCACCATGTTTGGACCAAATTGTTTTTCCAGATTTTGGTGTACATGCGGACCTGCCAATGGGTGAAGAGTATGTAGTGGAAATCACGCCTGAGCAGGCTGGAGAGTATGGTTTCTCTTGTGGCATGAATATGATGCACGGCAAGATGATTGTAGAATAGGAGAATGATATGACTGAAATTGTAAAAGCAAGTCTTGAAAATGGTGTTCAAAAAATCCGTATCACGGCAGACAAAGGCTACCATCCAGCCCACATTCAACTGCAAAAAGGAGTTCCTGCTGAGTTCACCTTTCACCGTGTGACACCTTCAAACTGTTATAAGGAAATTCTGTTTGAAGAAGAAGGCATCTTGGAACCAATCGGCGTAGATGAGGAGAAAGTCATTCGTTTTACACCTCAAGAATTAGGTCAACATGAATTTTCTTGTGGTATGAAGATGCAAAAGGGAAGTTATACAGTTGTTGAGAAGACTCGAAAATCTCTATCACTTTTACAGCGTTTTTGGATTACTAGTATCTTTACTGTGCCTCTTGTGATCCTCATGATTGGGATGTCGACAGGAGGAATTAGTCACCAAGTCATGCGTTGGGGAACCTTTTTAGCCACAACACCGATTATGCTAGTAGCAGGTGGTCCTTATATCCAAAGTGCTTGGGCTAGTTTTAAAAAGCACAATGCCAACATGGATACCTTGGTTGCTCTGGGAACCCTAGTGGCCTATTTCTATAGCTTAGTTGCCCTCTTCGCTGGCCTCCCCGTTTACTTTGAAAGTGCTGCATTTATCTTCTTCTTCGTTCTCATGGGAGCCGTTTTTGAAGAGAAAATGCGGAAAAATACTTCCCAAGCTGTGGAGAAATTACTTGACTTGCAGGCTAAAACAGCAGAGGTATTGCGAGATGAACGCTATGTTCAAGTTCCCTTGGACCAAGTCAAGGTAGGCGACCTGATTCGGGTGCGACCTGGTGAGAAGATTGCAGTTGATGGTGTCGTAGTAGAAGGTATCTCTAGTATTGATGAGTCTATGGTGACAGGTGAGAGCCTGCCAGTGGACAAGACAGTTGGAGATACCGTCATTGGTTCAACCATCAATAATAGTGGAAGACTTGTTTTTAGAGCAGAAAAAGTTGGTTCAGAGACTGTTTTGGCTCAGATTGTGGATTTTGTGAAGAAAGCTCAGACAAGTCGTGCGCCGATTCAGGACTTGACGGATAAGATTTCAGGGATTTTTGTCCCAGCAGTTGTCATTTTAGGGATTGTGACCTTTTGGGTTTGGTTCGTCTTGCTCAGGGATAGTGTAGTTGTGCTTGGAGCGAGCTTTGTGTCTTCGCTTCTCTATGGAGTAGCAGTTCTGATTATTGCCTGCCCTTGTGCATTGGGACTTGCAACACCGACAGCCCTCATGGTGGGGACAGGTCGCAGTGCCAAGATGGGAGTTCTCCTCAAAAATGGAACGGTTCTACAGGAAATCCAGAAAGTTCAAACTATCGTCTTTGATAAGACCGGGACTTTGACGGAAGGGAAACCTGTGGTCACAGATATCATCGGCGACGAAGTAGAAGTGCTTGGATTGGCAGCTTCCTTGGAAGAAGCTTCTCAACACCCACTGGCTGAAGCCGTTGTGAAACGAGCGAGTGAAGCTGGACTTGAGTTTCAAACTGTTGAAAATTTCCAAGCCTTGCACGGAAAAGGTGTCTCAGGGCAAATCAATGGAAAACAAGTTTTGCTTGGAAATGCTAAAATGCTGGATGGCATGGATATTTCTAGCATTTATCAAGAAAAACTAGAAGAACTAGAAAAAGAAGCTAAGACAGTTGTTTTCTTGGCTGTGGACAATGAAATCAAAGGCTTGCTTGCTCTGCAAGATATTCCAAAAGAAAATGCCAAGCTAGCCATCAGTCAGTTGAAAAAACGTGGTCTTAAAACAGTCATGCTGACAGGAGATAATGCAGGTGTGGCGCGTGCTATTGCAGATCAGATCGGAATCGAAGAGGTCATTGCAGGTGTCTTGCCAGAAGAAAAAGCCCATGAAATCCATAAACTACAAGCGGCTGGCAAAGTAGCCTTTGTTGGGGACGGTATCAATGATGCCCCTGCCCTCAGTGTAGCAGATGTGGGAATTGCTATGGGTGCTGGAACAGATATTGCCATCGAGTCAGCAGATTTGGTGTTGACAACTAATAACCTCCTAGGAGTGGTACGTGCCTTTGACATGAGTAAGAAAACCTTTCATCGTATTCTGCTCAATCTTTTCTGGGCCTTTATCTACAATGTCGCCGGAATTCCGATTGCAGCAGGAGTCTTTTCAGGTGTTGGACTGGCTCTCAACCCAGAACTTGCAGGTCTAGCCATGGCCTTTAGTTCTGTATCCGTTCTGACCAGTTCACTCTTACTAAACTTTAGTAAAATAGACTAAAAGCGGGCTTGCTCGCTTTTTATACTCTTCAAAAATCTCTTCCAACCACGTCAGCTTTGTCTGCAACCTCAAAGCTGTGCTTTGAGCAACCTGTGGCGAGCTTCCTAGTTTGCTCTGTGATTTTCATTGAGTATTATAAAACAGAAACTAAAAACGTTTTCAAACTGTACTGTAATAGAGAATAAAAACTTCTGAGCAGATTCTTAGTAAAGTCAAAATAAATGTGATAAATTAGTATTGTAAAAATTTACTGAAACGTTTTCAAAAACTATATGAAACCTTTTTTAGTAGATTTAAAAATATTTGAAGGAGAGTTATCATTATGACTCAAGGGAAAATTACTGCATCTGCAGCAATGCTTAATGTATTGAAAACATGGGGCGTAGACACAATCTACGGTATCCCATCAGGAACACTCAGCTCATTGATGGATGCTTTGGCTGAAGACAAAGATATCCGCTTCTTGCAAGTTCGTCACGAAGAAACAGGTGCTCTTGCAGCGGTTATGCAAGCTAAATTCGGCGGCTCAATCGGGGTTGCAGTTGGTTCAGGTGGTCCAGGTGCGACTCACTTGATTAACGGTGTTTACGATGCAGCTATGGATAACACTCCATTCCTAGCAATCCTTGGATCACGTCCAGTTAACGAACTCAACATGGATGCTTTCCAAGAATTGAACCAAAACCCAATGTACAA
>CBDFAU010000025.1:0-24028 GCA_965245755.1 Streptococcus mitis
TTTATTTATACTCAATGAAAATCAAAGAGCAAACTAGGAAACTAGCCGCAGGTTGCTCAAAACACCGTTTTGAGGTTGTAGATAAGACTGACGAAGTCAGTCACATATATAATCCAAGGCGACGTTGACGTGGTTTGAAGAGATTTTCGAAGAGTATTAAAAGAAAAAGGACTAGATTTCTCCAGCCTTTCATTTCTAATTAGAATTTTTTACGTTTACGAGCTGCTTCTGATTTACGTTTACGTTTTACAGAAGGTTTTTCATAGAATTCACGTTTGCGTGTTTCTTGAAGAGTACCAGCTTTAGTAACCGCACGTTTGAAACGACGAAGTGCGTCGTCAAGAGATTCATTCTTACGTACTACTGTTTTAGACATTTTTTTCACTCCCTTCAAGTTCAAGATCTATTCTATTTTACACGTAAAAGTAATAATTGTCAAGAAAAAATCCGGTTTAATTTTAATTTTTTCTTCCATTTATACAAGTCTTGAAAGCATTAAATAGAAAAACTGAAGGGTGCTGCTTTTTTATTTTTCTAACAAGCTGAGGGCTTCAGCATCTGCAATAATCGTCACATCTGGGTGGTTTTGTAGGCTACTTGCTGGTAGACTCTCAGTCACTGGACCAGACACTGTTCCGGCAATGGCTTCTGCTTTTGATGCACCGTAAGCAAAAAGAATAATAGACTTAGCATCCAAGATATTTTTAATCCCCATTGAAATGGCTTGGGTTGGAACGTCTTCAATCTTGTCAAAGAAACGTGCGTTTGCTTCAATAGTAGACTGGTCAAGTTCGACTAGGTGTGTTTGACTGTCAAATGGAGTACCAGGTTCATTAAATCCGATATGTCCATTGCGACCGATTCCCAAGATTTGAAGGTCAACTGGATGGTCAGCCAAAATTTGATTGTAGCGTTCTACTTCTTCTTCAGCATTATCCTTAACACCACGTGGCAAGAAACTTTCTTTAAATGGTTTTTGGTTGAACAAGTTTTCTTGCATGAAGTGACGGTAAGACTGAGGATTGTCGCCATCAAGGCCTACATACTCATCAAGGTTGACACTGGTTAGATTTGAAAAATCAAGGTCACTCTCAACAATTTCCTTGTAAAATTCAAGTGGGCTACTTCCTGTCGCAAGTCCTAGGGTTTGAGCGCCGTTGGCCAATTTTTCCTTCAAAATCTCAAAAGCAACTTTTCCACCTTCGATTTGGTTTTCAACTTTAATAACTTTCATCTTTTTATCCTCCGTTTCAATCTATATTTATTATATGGTATAGACCAATTTTTGTCAAGTGAAAACGATTTAATTTTCAAAAAAAGAGCGTCCAAACTTGAAACATGTTATAATGGATAGGATTAGAACTTAGAAAGAATGAACAGATATATGAATACAGCTGATTTTGATTTCCACTTACCCGAGGAATTGATTGCCCAAACGCCTCTTGAAAAACGGGACGCCTCTAAACTCCTCATCGTCAACCGTGAGACGGGAGAAATGCAGGATAAACACTTCCACTCTATTATTGATATGCTGGAACCTGGTGATGCTCTTGTTATGAACGACACCCGCGTTCTCCCTGCCCGCCTCTATGGTCAAAAAGAGGAGACAGGAGGCCATGTGGAACTTCTCCTGCTCAAAAATACTAGTGGAGATGAGTGGGAAGTTCTGGCTAAACCTGCCAAACGCCTAAAGGTCGGTACTCGTGTCAGCTTTGGTGACGGCCGTCTCAGCGCTGTCGTTACGGAAGAATTGATCCACGGTGGTCGTATTGTCCGCTTTGAGTACCAAGGAATTTTCCTAGAAGTTTTGGAAAGTCTGGGAGAAATGCCTCTACCACCTTATATACACGAAAAACTGGATGACCGTGAACGCTATCAAACCGTCTACGCCAAGGAAAGTGGCTCTGCTGCTGCACCGACTGCTGGATTGCACTTCACCAAAGAACTGCTGACAGAAATCCAAGCTAAAGGTGTTCATCTGGTCTATTTGACTCTCCATGTCGGGCTCGGAACCTTTAGACCTGTTTCTGTGGATAATCTGGACGAACACGAAATGCACTCAGAATTCTATCAACTTTCTGAGGAAGCAGCTGCCACCCTTCGCACTGTTAAGGAAAATGGTGGTCGTGTCATCGCTGTTGGAACCACTTCAATCCGCACACTGGAGACTATCGGTTCCAAATTTGATGGGCAAATCCAAGCAGATTCTGGCTGGACCAATATCTTTATCAAACCTGGCTATGAATGGAAGGTTGTAGATGCCTTCTCAACCAACTTCCACCTGCCAAAATCAACTCTGGTTATGTTGGTTTCTGCCTTTGCAGGTCGTGAATTAGTCTTAGATGCCTACCACCATGCCATTCAAGAACACTATCGTTTCTTTAGTTTTGGCGATGCCATGTTTATCTATTAATTTTCACAATCAAAAAAGCGCATATTATCAAGGTTTTATAAAGCCTGATAATATGCGTTTTGTTATGGATAAAAAATTGAGTTAATTTATTCTAAAGCTCGGATCTTTCAAACTCTGGACACTGGCATTGATCACCGCTCCGACAATTAAAATCTTAGCGATGAGAATAAACCAGAACATCATGACCACCACGACGACGGAACTGAAAAAACGCACGTCCACTAGGTGATTGACATAATTGTTAATATAGACTGAAAAGATATTGAGCAGTAAGGCCAGAGTCAACAAGACAAAGGCACTTCCTGGCAATACATGTCGAATTCGTCGCACCTTAACATTTGGCAGGAAATAATAAAGCATGACCAAGATTGCAAAAATCAAGGCATAGACCAAAGGGCCTGTTAGGTCTTGCAGATAATCAAAGAGAGGATTATCTGATTTCCAGTAGCTTTTGATAAGGTTGAGAAGCATACGGCCAAAGACACTGAGAAAGAGAGCTAAGGCAAAGAGAATCTGCAAGCCAAAACTGACTAGTAAACTCATCAATTGCTGATAAATTAAACCTCTACTCTTAGCTACTCCGTAAGCTTTATTAAAGGCTTTCTGTAGGAAATTCATGGATTTTGAAAAGGTCCAGAGGGCTGACAAAACCGCAAAACTCAATAAGCCTGTTGACGGTTGGGTCAGTACTTCTGTAATAATTTTTGCGACCACATCATACATGGTATCGGGCAAGAATTCATTGACAACCTTTAAAAAATTTGAAACTGGAATCTGAAAATAAGGGAGGATATTAACCACCACCAAAAGCAGGGGAAAAATCGAAATCAACCAATAGTAGGCTACTGCGACACTGGTCAACTCACTATCTGATGCTTGATAATAATGCAAAAAAGCTTTTACTAAAGGCTTGTCTATCAGCTCTTTCCAGCACTTTTTCATGTCACACTCCTTCACTTATAATCTTATACTCAATGAAAATCAAAGAGCAAACTAGGAAGCTAACCGCAGGTTGCTCAAAGCACTGCTTTGAGGTTGTAGATGAAACTGACGAAGTCAGTAACCATACCTACGGTAAGGCGACGCTGACGTAGTTTGAAGAGATTTTCGAAGAGCATTAACTAATTTCTTCTTACCAATTCCACCATATCATAAGGCAGGGTATTGGCAGCTTCCTTCAAGGAATAGTTCTCTAAGTTATTCACATTTTGTCGTAACTTCTTGGCATACTTGGTCGTAATCAATCGTTTTTCTTCATATTCGAAAATCAACTTGCGCTCCAGATAATAGCCTCTCAGCATTTCATCGATATTGTTGGGCTTGACGCGATTGATAACCCGTTCGACAAAGGCACCACTGGTAATAATAGCTGTTTCTCGGAGACGAGAATCCTGCATGAAACTGATTAAAGAACTCTTATAAACCCCTTTTAGGTTCTCCAAACTTTCGATAATCATCTCTGTATTTTCTAGATAGAGCTCTGCAATTTGGTCATAGTCAAGGGCTCTGAGTTTCTGTGATTCTTCATTTTTCCAACTGCGGAAGGTCTTGCCAAAGGTAAAGACTTCGTGAAGGAGAAAACGTAAAATCCGCAAGGAAACAAGGAAATAATAGGTCAAACGTGAAGCAAACTTGCGATTTATACTTTGTTCCATGTTTTTCAAATAACGTTGGTAAACTCGATAGGCACGCTCACTCATCTTGCCTTCTTCGTAAGCCTGTTCTAAACCATCACTTTCAATACTGAGGATGAGAAGTTTTAAGGCCTCCCAGTCTTCTTGAGCCCCCTTATTTTCTTGACTCAGTATGAGATTTTCAATACGTCCATGATAATTGTCAATGGCTGCATAGAGAGGGAGCTTATTTCTGGTATCTTCCAACTCTTTTTCCAACTCTAGCGTTACTTCATTCAAAATAGCGATATGCATGAGATAATCCTTGCTTTCTTCCTGTTCATCAGAAAGATGAGGCAAGACCAAGAGACCTGTTAAAAAGCTTACCAGCGTCACACCTGCGACAAGGAAAAGTAAGAGAGGATACTCCTGCTCTAGATTACTTGGTATCAGAAGAATCGTAGCAATCGACACCGTTCCCTTGACACCTGAAAAGGTCAAAAGAAGCATGTCCTTCATATACTTATTTAGCTTTTTCTTGAGACGTCTAGTCCTATAGGCATAATAGCCATAAATCATGACAAAACGAATAGCAAAGAGGACAAAGGTAAGGGCTATAAGAGATACCAATAACAGTAAGGGATTATAGATTGGATTGGTCAAGATAGGCTCTGCTATCATTTCCAGCTCCATCCCTAAAATCACGAAGACAGAACCGTTGAGCATAAAGTTCACTGTATGCCAGACCGTCTCAGTCACCGTATCCACTTGGGCTTCGAGGAGCGTAATTTTCTTAAAACGGCTTGCCTTTAAAATCCCAGCAACCACAACGGCAATAATCCCTGAAACGTGGACTTCTTCTGCCAGGAAGAAAGTCACCAGAGGCAAACTCAATTCTAATAAAAGCTCGCTAGCAATATCTGTTGCTCTCACACTTAGCAAGAAGGTGTGGAGGAAACGGTTGGTCATGGCTGTTAAAAAGCCAATTAAAAAACCGCCTAGGATTGAAAAGATGAGCGAACTACTTGCTTGCCCAAGGGAAAAGGCTCCAGTTGTCCAAGCTGTCAAAGCTACCTGAAAGGCAACCAAACCTGATGCATCATTCAAAAGTCCTTCACCCTTAAGGATATTGGACACGCGTTTAGGAAAGCTAAAGCGCTCCGAAAGAGAGGCAAAGGCCACCAAGTCTGTAGGTCCAAGGGCTGCCCCAACGGCCAAGCAAGCCGCCAAGGGAAGACTGAGCCAAAGAAGGTGGGCCAAGCCACCCAAACTCAAGGTCGAGATAAAAATCACTGGAAATATGAGATAAACAATGATTCGCCAGTGTTTTAAAATAGCCGTAATATCCGCTTCTTCTGACTCTCGGAAAAGCAAGGGCCCGATAACCAATGCCAAAAACAACTCTGTATTGAGGTGAAAGTCGGTATTGGGTAAAAAGAGACCAATCACAATTCCCAAAAGAATCTGCACCAAAGGGAGAGGCAAAAAGGGCAGGAGCTTATTGGTTGTACTTGAGACAATCAAGACCAGTAAAAATAGGATGAGGTAAATCAGTAATTCCACGCACGTCCTCCTTAATCTTTTTTACAACAAGATTCAAATATCTCCTTCTGCTCTTTGATTTTTTGGTCAATCTTGGAACAATCCTTGTGCTCAATTTTTCTCTGGCACCGTTCCATTTCAAGAGCAACTAATTTTTTCTTGATTTTAAGCATTTTTTTGCTCATATGTGCTTGATCTAACACCCCCACCGCTCGTTCGTGGTGGGTTGATTCAACAAAATTCTGGCGCATAGCATCCAGCTTTTCACGTAGGTATTGTTTATCCATGTCTATATCTCTCTAATTTTTCAATCATTACTAAAAATGGTGGGTTGTTGACTTGGTTTAAAGTTCGGTAAATAGCAACTGTGTACTCTTGTTGGTTCAACTGACTGACAAAATCCAAGACAGCATCCCTCTCAAGGTCGCCTCCTTCATGACCATAGTAGATCATGATAGCAATCCGTCCCCTTTTGACAAGTAAACCACACAGCTTTTCTAATGCTTCAATCGTTGTCTGAGGTTGGGTGATGACAGACTTATCAGCTGACGGCAGATAGCCCAGATTAAAAATCCCTGCCTTGGCTTCTGTCACAAACTGGTCCAGTGTCTCATGACCTTGCAAGATTAACTGAGCATTTGTCAGACCAGCCTGGTCCAGACGCTCTTGGGTCTTTTCCAAGGCTTGCTCCTGAATATCAAAAGCATAGACTTGCTTGGCTAGTTTGGCTAGAAAAAGGGTGTCGTGACCATTTCCCATGGTCGCATCTACTACAATATCGTCCTGAGTTACAACCTCAGCCAAAAAATCATGTGCCATTTCAAGTGGTCTTTTCATTTTCAAACTCCTGTTTTACAGCCTTGCATCCTTGAACACTTCCACGACGTCGCATTTCAGTTTCAATAGCATTTAGCACTTCCCATTTATTGAGGCTCCACATAGGCCCAATCAGCATATCTCTAGGTGCATCTCCTGTGATTCGATGGATGACAATATGTTTAGGAATGATTTCCAGTTGATCACAGATAACCTTGACATATTCGTCCTGACTCATCAACTGCAAGCGTCCTTCGTGGTAATCTCGTTGCATACGAGTATTGGTCATCAGGTGAAGCAAATGCAGTTTAATCCCTTGAATATCATTGTCCGTAACACAGCGTCGGACATTTTCAATCATCATCTCATGGGTTTCACCAGGCAAGCCATTAATAAGATGGGAAACAATCTCAATCTTGGGATACTTTCTCAAACGCTTGACCGTTTCCACGTACAATTCATAGGAATGGGCACGGTTAATCAGATCAGAGGTTGTTTCATAAGTAGTCTGCAAGCCCAATTCTACCGTCACATGCATGCGCTCCGATAACTCAGCCAAATATTCAATGGTTTCGTCTGGTAAACAGTCTGGGCGCGTTCCGATATTGATTCCTACCACACCCGGTTCGTTGATAGCCTGTTCATAGCGCTCTCGGATGACTTCCACCTTTTCATGGGTATTGGTAAAATTTTGAAAATAAACCAGATACTTCTGAACATCCGGCCACTTACGGTGCATAAAGTCAATTTCCTTATAAAATTGCTCACGAATAGGCGCATCCGGTGCTACGATAGCATCTCCAGAACCTGAAACCGTACAAAAAGTACAGCCTCCATGAGCCACAGTCCCATCACGATTGGGACAGTCAAACCCCGCATCAATAGGGACTTTAAAGGTCTTTTCTCCAAATAGTTTTCGATAATAATCATTCAAGGTATTATAAGATTTCATAACTTTCATTATAACAAAAAACACCCACAATCTCAAAAGCCTGACTTTCCTATAAATTCCTCTGTTTCTCGTTTCCTTTAGCGATTTTTTATGATACAATATGGGTATGATTTTAATGAAATTAGCATCTATTTTATTATTGATACTGACCTTAGTAGTCTGCATTATCATAACCAAACTTTTTAGATTAAAAAAACTAGGACGAAACTTTGCGGATTTGGCTTTTCCAGTCTTGGTATTTGAGTATTACTTGATTACAGCTAAAACCTTTACCCATAATTTCCTCCCTAGACTAGGCCTAGCCCTCTCACTCCTAGCCACTATTCTCGTTTTTTTCTTCCTTTTGAAAAAACGTAGCTTTTACTATCCTAAATTCATCAAATTTTTCTGGCGTGCAGGATTCTTATTAACCCTTGTCATGTATATCGAGATGATTGTTGAATTGTTCTTAATGAAATAATTGAATCCCTAAACATTTTCTAGGGATTTTTGCTTTCTCTACAAAATAAGGTAGATAATAACACTATACAATTTTATACAAAGAAAATCCCTTAGAAACTTATATTCCAAGGGATTTATCTTCTATCTAAGACAAGAGTTTCTCTCCACTCTTTAATGATAACGAAAGTATCAAAATTTCTAGTCTTCTTTTTTACCTTTAGTGGCTACTAATCCTGCACTCAAACAGAGTAGAGCTAAACCTGCTGCTACTGTTTCTTGGCTTGTCACACTACCTGTATTTGGTAACTGGGCTTTATTAGTTTGACTAGCTTCACTTGGAGCAATTGGTTTTGTTTCTGCTTTTTCTGACACTTGTGGTTTTGTATCTACCGGCTGTACTGGTTTCGTTGTTTCACCAGCTGTACCGACTTCTATGATGCGATCCTGAGCCATAACTTTATCATAGCTATCCTTTTCAGTTCGCTTACCATTTTCAACCTCGATTAAGTGAACACGGACTCCTTGTCTTCCTTCTTGGAGGACTCGAGTTTGACCTACTGGAAGTTTATCGTTCTTTTGTTCCTGAACCTTGAAATCGATTGTTTCTTCTTCAATTACAAGTTCTGGTCTGTTAAGCACAAGATTTTTCACTTCGTCTTCTGGAAGAGAGGTGCCTGGTTTGGTTCCAACTTCCACGATACGATCTTCTGCAGCGACTTTATCGTAAGTTTCTTTAAGCTGACGTTTTCCATTTTCCACTTCAATCAAGTGAACACGGACGCCTTGTTTTCCTTCTTGGAGGACACGGGTTTCACCTAGATACAACTTATCAGACTTACGCTCCTGAACCTTGAAGTCAATGGTTTCTTCTTCGATTACAAGTTCTGGTCTGTTGAGCACAAGATTTTTCACTTCGTCTTCTGGAAGAGAGGTTCCTGGTTTGGTTCCAACCAAGACAATGCGGTCTGTCGGTGCCTCTACCACTTCATGGAGTTTTTCTTCCTTACTTCCATCAGAATTAATTGCTGTAAAGATACGTTCCTTACCAACTTTTCCTTCTTGTTCTACACGAGTCTCACCTAGATAAAGTGTTGAATCTTTTTTCTCAACTGTCTTGTAGGCCAAATCTTTTTCAACAAATTCGAGTTTTGGAAGTTCTTCTTGTACAGCAGCAACTGTTTTCTCAGAAACTGGTTTTTCCTTGATCAACTGGATACGGTATTCCTTAACTTGTTTTCCACTTTCTGAAACGAGGCGAACAAGTACTGGAAGGCGGTCTTCTCCACTATCTACCACAGTTGAAGCTACTTGATTGGTTTCTTCAACTGCGACTTTTGGCCGTTTACCTTTATAGGTAATTTGATAGTCTTGACGATTTTCAGCGAAATCAGCAAGTTCTTTTCCATCTACAAGAATCTTTGATTGAGTGCTTTCTTGAGGCAATTCGCTTGGTGCAAGGAAAGTCATCTCAATCATCGCAACACCGCTCTTATCTGCTTTACGCTCCATACGCCATCTCATGGCTTTGGCTTTGACAGCTTTAAATGTTACGTTTATTTCATCACCAGCTTCAATGTCTTTATCCGTACGATAAGGAACAGCTTCCCAATTTTCTGGGTTGTTGAATGGATGTCCTGATTCGTAAGCTTGGTAGTTTGAATAGTAGGTTGGCACTTCAAAGTCTGGACCGACATAGCGCTCTAAAACAAGTTTAGAAGGCGCATCCGTACCACTATCTGCAAAGAAGTGAAGTTTGGCTTGCGCAACAGTCCGCTCTACAATCTTACCATTTTCACGGAAGATCACACCTGCTGATACTTCTGGATTAGAAGATGGCGTTTTAGACCAGTTTGTCCAACGACGATTTTCAGAGTGATCTCTATCATTGATATAGTCTACACGGTCATGAGAACTGTCGTCAATATCATTAGTTGCTGAAGCAAAGGCCTGGTTACTGTTTTCATCATAGTTAGGGTTATCTGAAAGAGCCTCACCAAGTTTGTCTGTCACTCGTACAGTGAACTCAGCATTAAGATTGCTACCAAGGACACGACCTCGAACAGTAAATTGACCTGCTTTTGTCAGATTTTCTGCTGGAACTTCTTCCCATTCAACTGTCATGTCTTTTGCTTCGTAACCGTCTTTACCTGTGAAGTAAACTGGAACCTTAGTTGGCAATTCAAGTGGTTGGCCTAGTTGCAACAAGCGAGCTTGTTTAACTGCAGCAACTGGTTTACGAGAAAGTAAGTCTTTATCCTTAGTGAAGTGCAGACGGTATTCTCCTAAGATGTCGCCATTTTCAGCTTTCGCAATGACACGAACTGGCTCACCTTCACGAACGCTTGGAACGACGGTAGCGAGACCATTGTTGCTAACACTTGCTGTGACTGCGGGAACTTTTCCATCTACAGACTCAAGGTAGTAGTCTGTCAAATCAGGGTTGAAGTTTGCTAAGTCTTTACCGTCAACTTGGATTCTTGTTTGTCCTTGTTTGGCTGCCGCAACTTGTTTGGCAAAGATTTGTACTTCTGTGATAGACGTTCCACGCTTATTATCTGCTTTAACCATGCGAATGCGAACAGCATAAGTTTCAACTTTATCAAAGCTAAAGTGATTCATTTCTCCAGCCGTAAGTTGAGCAGGAGCTTTTAGATTTGTAACAGGTTTCCAGTTAGCTGGATCGTTAAATACATGGTCTTCATTGGCTACAAAGCTAGGGTTTTTAGGAGCTGTTGGAACAGTCTTACCAACATAATACTCAATCACATAAGACTTCGGTGCACCAACTCCATGGTCTTCGTGGAATCCGACACTTAGATTATCAACGGAGCGTTTGCTCAAGATACCGGAATCTCCAAACAGAACACCGACTGAAGCTTCTGGATTACTACGATTCCAGTTTGTCCAACGATTGGCTGGTCGGTCATTAAAGGAAATCAATTTATCGTTGACATTTGAAACAGGGTCGGTTGGATTTGAATCTGAAGCAAAGGCAAGTGGCAATTCTGAACCGGTCCATTGGTCAGAAATGTTTGCACCTTGCTCAGTTTGAGCAGATACGCGAACATGAAGTTTAGTTGTTAATTGAGTACCTTCTAAGCGACCATTAACTGTAAAGACACCTTCCTTAGCGTATTTCTCTGGACGAATCGCATCCCATGCAACCTTAGCTGATGAAACGTGACCATTTGAATCATATGTACGAACGCTTTCTGGTAATTGTGGTGCTTCTGCGATTGGAGTTGTCACACTAACTTCTTCAACTGAAACGATGCCTTCTACAGATACTTTAGCACGCGCTTCCAGGTCAATGCCTTCAACTTTACCTAACACTTCAAAGCTTTGATAGTGGTCTAGTTTTTCTTTCGGAATAGCTTGCCAAGTGACTTTATGAGTTTTAGGGAAACCTTTGTCATACTCAACAGTTACTGTTGACGGGAGAGTAGGTTCTTGATGTAAATCTGTCACTACATTTACAGGACGGATGGATTGCGCAATCTTCTTCTCAGTATTTGCTTGTATAGTGAGATTGATTTGACCTGTAGCACCCTCATATTCAGCTTTCAGAGTAAGTGCTCCTGGTTTATGCAACTCAAGCATTCCTTTTCGGACTGCAACTTCCCCTTCACCGCTTGTAGAGAAGCTCACCTTATCAGCTGGTAATACAGCTTGCGTTCCATCTTGATAATGAGCTCGAACCGACAAGTTGACTGTTTGGTCTTCTTTGAGACCGTCAGCTTGTTCCACTTGCAAGCTCAAATGAGCAATTTTTGGTGCTTCTTCTAGGAATTGAATCGCATAGGTTTGAAGAGGGCCACCATCTTTAGGCTGAACAAAGATGCTCGCACGCATGCCGTTTGCTGCGCTTGCTTGAAGAACTGTAACATCAGCATTTTCAGCACTTGCTGTGACTTCTGGCAATTGGGCACCATAAGCAAGAGTGCGGTATTGCATTGGTTGTTGACTAGTAAGCCCTGTTACTGCCTCACCACCAACAGTAACAGTTGGCACTACAGGTGCTGCAGCTTTTCCTTCTTCTACCACAAGGGTTGCATGAATAGTTTCTCCAGCTAACTGACCAGTCATTTGAATACGTGATCCAGCTACTGAAAGTTTGGCTTTATCTGCTTCCGCAATCTCCCAGCTATCTACTTCGTACTCTTGTACACTTCCATCGGTTACAAGTATTGACACATATTTATCTACAGTGTTCAAATCTGCTCCTGGAGCAACACGTTTAACTGTTGGTAATTCTTTCGCAATTGCTAGAACCTCGACACGAGCCTCTACCTCACGTCCATTTGCTGTACCTTTAGCAGTCACAACTCCTGCTTGACTAACATCGACTTGAGACCAAGTTACTGGAAGTTTTTCACGACTACCATCGCTATATACAAAACCTACTGTTTTCGGCATTTTTGGTTCTTTACCGATTAATGTACGAACTCTTGCTACTTCTGTCCCCAAAACAGTCTTCTCTTGTCCTTCTTTTTTACCAGTAAAGACAGTTACTTGACTAGATTTCAAGAGTTCTGAATGGGCTGTCAGTGTGAATTTACCTGCTTGTTCAGTTGATTTGACAATGGCAACACCTTTACCATTAAATGCTTTACGAATCCAAGAACCATCTGCTTGCGCCTTATAGCGTTCACGGCTGGCTTGTTCCCCGTTATCGACACCGACAAGTTGTCCTTGTCCGTGTAATTGGAAGCGAACCAGATTATTAGCAGTTGGTACTACATTCCCTTGGCTGTCAACGATTTCGTAGTAGATGTATGTCAAGTCTTTTCCATCTGCTGCGATTGCATGGTCTTCTTTGATAAGACGAACAGCCGCTGGCTTACCAGCAGTCGTAATCTTATCTCGAGCAATTTCCTTGCCAGATTCATCACGAGCAATTGCTTCCAAGGTACCTGGTTGATAAGCAACTTTCCATTCAAGATAAAGTTCATTAGCATTAGCACCTTCTTGGTAAGTTCGTCCATCGCTAGTTTGTTTTTTGTTGAATTTCTTCTCTCCTAGAGACTGGCCATTCAAGAACAATTCTACACTTGCAGCATTAGAATAAGCACGTACAGGGATTTTATTTTCCGCGTCTGCTACATTGTCTATCAACTCTTTGTTTTCCCAGTTCCAGTGAGGAAGAAGGTGAACCATTGGTTTTTTCTTGGCAGAAACCCATTGACTTTGGTAAAGATAAAAATCGTTTTTTGGAATACCTGCAGTATCTACTATACCAAAATAAGAGCTTTTAACCGGCGTGTTGTTTTGGTTGTGCCATGGAGTTGGTTCACCGATATAGTCCGTACCTGTCCAAATGAATTGACCAGCATAGCCAGCATTGTCACGGTCAAATGTCCATGAAGCAGTTGCCGTTTTACCCCAACCAACACGGTCATTTCCATAATCTGACTGTTCATAGTTACGCCATGACTGATTACTTTGTACCCACTCACGCTCTGGGTGGAAGTAACTTCCTCTTGTACGCGTTGCTGAAGATGTTTCTGACCCATAAATCAACCAGTTTGGATGCTTAGCTCTAAGGGCTTTGTAATTATCTTCAGAGTAGTTGAATCCAACAGCATCGAGTTCATCAGCAATTTTTTCATGCCCACCGCTACCATTACCGAAACGGAACTTATCTGCTCCCATGGTAACATAACGAGTTTTATCAACATCCTTGATAACTTTGACTAGACGTTTAACAGTCGCTAGAGAATGAGGATCCCCATTTGCTTCACCGATTTCATTTCCGATTGACCACATAAAAACAGCGGGATTATTTTTGTCTCTCTCTACCATAGTACGTAGATCGTAGTCAGACCATTTTTCACCTTTTTTAGCCTCAGGATGGGTAGCATCTTTTTCAAAGAAACGTCCATAGTCATAAGGTTTCTTTCCGCCATACCAAGTATCAAAGGCCTCTTCTTGAACAAGTAAGCCAAGTTCAGCTGCAATCTGTAAAGTCTGAGGACTTGCTGGGTTGTGAGTCGTACGAATCGAATTCACCCCCATTTCCTTCATCTGTTTCAGTCTACGGTACTCAGCCTTGTAGTTTTCTTCTGCTCCAAGCGCTCCGTGGTCATGGTGCAAGGAAACTCCATGGAATTTAATGCGTTCACCATTCAAAGAGAAGCCCTCATTTGGAGTCCAGTTATAATATCGGTAACCAAACAGATCTTTCTTAGCATCAACTAATTGACCGTCCCGGTAAACACGTGTAACTAATTCATACAAGGCCGGTTTGTCATTTAAAACCGTCCAGAGTTTTGGTCTTTCAACTTCTAAAATCGCATCAAGACTAGTTGCTTCATGTGCTTTCAAGGTACGGCTCTCTGTACGTACTAGACCTGTCACAGCCTGACCACCACGTTCAACGATTTGATATTCTGCTACAAGTTGATGGTCTTTATCGTCTGTATTGACAATTTTGCTGGTCACATGAGTTTCAACCTTGCCATGTTGTTGTTCTTCAAGTTTTGGTGTTAAAATAGTTGTCCCATTTTTCTCAACATGAACCTTATCTGTCACTTGTAAAGTCACATCACGGTAGATACCACTTCCTGAATACCAACGGCTGCTTGGCTGCTTGTTGACTGCATGAACAGCAATTACATTCTCACGTCCATCTTTGTTCAAATAGTTAGTGATGTCATATGAAAATTGGTTATAACCATTTGGGTAATGACCCACTAACTGACCATTGACATAAACTTGAGAATCCATGTAGACGCCATCAAAAGTGAGGCGAACATTTTTCTTGAGATCTTTTTCATCTAGTTTGAAAGTCTTGCGATACCAAGCTTCCCCACCGTTAAGCTGTCCACCTTCATTTTGTGCAGGAGATTCATGATCAAAATCGTTAAAGATACTCCAGTCATGCGGTAAATCTAATTTTTTCCACGTAGATACATCTGCATCCGGTTTAATGGCTTCCTTAGAATTTGCATTGAGTTTAAAGTGCCAATTTTGGTTAAAATTCACTTTTCTGTCTTCAATCATTTGGTTGACTTCTTCATTTGTCACAGCTTTAACATCTTCCTTGAGCGGTTTTTCTTGACTTGAAGCTTGTGATTCTATCTTTGGAGCTTTTTCTTCAGATTTTGAAGATGCTTTTTCCTCTTTTGGAGTCACTGCTTCATCTTCTTTCTTCTCAGATGAAATAGACTCAGTTGCACTAGATTGTTTTTGTGCTGTACTTTCGACTACATTTTTAGTTTCCAAAGCTTGATCAACCTTTTCTTCTACTATAGGATTTTCCTCTTTAGGTTTCTCAGCAGTACGAGTAATAGGTGTTTCATCCGCATTAACTACAGATTCTCCAGCTATATTTCCTGCGAATAGAACTGCACAAGTTCCAATCATTACTGAGCAAGCTCCTACAGCAAACTTACGAATGCTATAGACTCTTTTACGATTCCAATGGCTTTTTTCCATAAAATCCTCCTTTTGGTAATCGCTTTCATTTTTATGTAAGCGCATAACTTTTAATAGTCTTTTACCCTTATTTTATTAAATAATATAGGTATTTTCAATACTTTAGCATATAAAATAATATTTTTGATTGTTTTTTCTAAAATTTGTAGAAGAATTAAAAATCTGAATGTAGTTTTAAAAGAAAAACATTCATTAACATTTAAATTAAAAAAGTAAAAAAGTCCCTTTAAAAGGAACTTCATCTATTTATAATTAAAGATTCCCCCTGCCAACTTATCAGCTAGCTTGGGAAAGAAGGTGTAAAACTTATGGGCTAGGTTCAACAAAACAGGAAGATTAAGTTCTCGTTTGTTTTTTCCTATAATCTTGACAATCTTTTTAGCCACTGCATCTGGTTTCAATAGGAAGCGTTCAACCGACTTGAGATAGGTGCCATCTGGGTCGGCTTGGTCGAAAAATCCTGTTCGGATTGGTCCTGGATTGACTGTCGTCACATAGACTCCATAGGGCATGAGTTCGAGACGTAGAGCATTTGAAAAACCAATAGCCGCAAACTTAGTTGCTGAGTAGAGACTAGACTTGCCAGTAGCGATCAAACCAGCCATGCTAACAATATTGATGATATGGCCTTTTCGACTTTCCTTCATTCGAGCCGCAAGGCGTCGAGATAGATTCATCAGGGCAAAGGTATTGACCTCAAACATCTGGTGAATATCTTGGTCCGAAATCTGGTCAAATTCCTCAAAAATCCCGTAACCAGCATTGTTTATCAAGACATCAATCTTGCCATAGCGGAGATAGAGGTCAGTTACCAGAGATTCTAAGACTGAGTCATCGGTAATATCGATTTCCATCAATTCTGCATGGGGATGATTTCCGTAGAGTTGGGCTAATTTTTCCTTATTTCTACCAAGCAAGATGAGTCGGTCATTTTGCAAGAGTTTGACCATTTCTTGGGCTAGGCCACCGCTAGCTCCGGTAATGAGAATAGTAGGCATACTTATCCTTTCTCAATCTTTTAGATTTCCACTTCTTCCAAGTCTTTGACCACATGGACATTTTCAAAAACACTAGCTGCATCTTTCTTGAGCTTGCTGATATCTTTTGAGAGGAAACGGGCACTGATATGGTTGAGCAAGAGGCGTTTGGCACCTGCTTCTACTGCGACCTCTGCTGCCTGCATGTTGGTCGAGTGACCATGATTGCGAGCAATCTTTTCATCGCCCTTGCCATAAGTGGACTCGTGGACTAGGACATCAGCATTGACAGCCAGACGCACACTAGCATTGGTTTTGCGGGTGTCACCTAGAATAGTAATAATTTTACCAGGACGTGGCGCTGAGATATAGTCTGCTGCCTTGATTTCAGTTCCGTCTTCCAAAACAACATCCTGGCCGTTCTTGATTTTTCCAAAAAGTGGGCCAAATGGGACGCCAGCAGCCTTGAGTTTTTCAGCATCCAGCGTTCCTTCCAAGTCCTTTTGCATGACACGATAGCCAACGCAGAAAATAGTGTGATCCAACTCCTCTGCATACACAGTGAATTTATCGGTCTCAAGGATTTTTCCTAAAGAATCTTGGTCAAACTCATGAAAATGAATGCGGTAAGGCAGGCGAGAACCCGACACACGAAGACTGGTTAAGACAAATGACTTAATCCCTTGAGGTCCATAGATTTCCAAATCCGTCTGCTCTTCATTAGCCTGAAAGGCTCGACTAGAAAGGAAACCTGGTAAGCCAAAAATGTGGTCTCCATGCAGGTGGGTGATAAAAATTTTGCTGACCTTACGTGGTCGAATTGTGGTTTCCAGAATGCGATTTTGCGTTCCTTCTCCACAGTCAAATAGCCAGACTTCGTTAATCTCATCCAATAATTTCAGAGCGAGACTTGAAACGTTGCGGGCTTTAGAGGGCTGACCAGCCCCCGTTCCTAAAAATTGAATATCCATTCGATACTTTCTAATTAATCAATATATAACATGGCTGTGCGGTTTTCCGATCGGAAATAGCGCTTGCCAGAAAAAGCTGTGGCTTCTTGTAATAACTCCTCTTGGCTGTAGCCTTTGAGACGCTTACGACCGTCAGCCAAGCTTTCCAAATCTGTCAAAGCTGTAAGATTTTCCACGCTAACAACTTCCTCGTCCTCGACAGCCTTCATGTAAATCTTGCCAGACTCCTCAAAGACTAGCTGATGGGGAAAAATTTGTGCAATTTCAAAAAGTAAGTCATCCGAAATCTTCTCTTCATTCTCAGAGAAAATTCGACCAAGACCCTCACTCTCATAGCAAAAACCAAAGGATTTACCAGACAGATTAAGACGAATAAAAGGCTTGTTTTCGAGTGTGAAACTCGGCTCAGTATTGTAAAGATTCAGTTCCTGACTGAGTTCCGCAAAATAATCCGTCGCTGCCTCAGGACTCTTTTTTTGGTAAAGTTCTGCAAAGTAAGCATTGACCACGCTGGGCGGAGGTGTGATAAGTGCCAACTGCTCCTGCTCTGTCTTGCCAGCTAGAAGCTGATCCAGATAGACCTTGTCCAGACTTGTATAGCCTCCATATTTTAGAGCCAAGGTTTTGATATCAGTCATAAAATTCTTCTAACCTCCATTTGTTTTTCTCAGAAATGTAGCCTGTAATGACTTCGCCGTCCTCCTGATAATCGCGTTCTTCCAGAATCGCAACACTTTCCAAATCATGAATCTTATAGGACTTAGAAAAAGGCACGCGCAGGGTAAAAGATTCAAAAATATCCTTGATTTTCTCTAAAAATAGTGCCTGCAAATTCTCACGACTATCCTCAGACTTGGCAGAAATGAGGGCATAAGGCGTTTGGGTAGGCGTGAAATCCTCCACCAAATCCGCTTTATTATAAAGTGTCAGACGAGGAATATCTTCCATGTCCAGGTCTTTCATGATGGACAGGACTGTTTTTTCATGCTCCTCATGGTAAGGATTGCTGGCATCGATAACATGAACCAGAAGATCAACATGCTTACTTTCTTCCAAGGTTGACTTAAAACTGGACACCAACTCTGTCGGCAAATCCTGGATAAAGCCCACGGTATCTGTCAAAGTTACTTGGAGATTGCCCCCCAGATGGATGCTCTTCGTCGTCGCGTCCAGAGTCGCAAAAAGCTCGTCAGCCTCATACTGGGTCTTACTGGTTAAGGTGTTCATGATAGTTGACTTCCCAGCATTGGTGTAACCAATCAAACCAATCTTGAAGGTGCTTGACTCCAAACGTTTTTCTCTGATAGTCGCCCGATTTTTCTCAACCACCTTGAGCTGGCGCTCGATATCCGTGATTTGATTGCGAACACTACGACGGTTCAGCTCCAGCTGACTTTCACCAGGTCCACGGGAACCAATTCCCCCTGCCTGACGACTGAGCATAATTCCCTGACCAACCAAGCGGGGCAAGAGGTACTTGAGCTGAGCAAGATGAACTTGAAGTTTCCCTTCATGACTTCGAGCCCGCATGGCAAAGATATCCAGAATCAACTGCATACGGTCAATGACCTTAACACCCAGAACTTCTTCTAGATTAACATTTTGCCTTGGTGTCAGACGGTTGTTGACGATGACAGTGGTAATTTCTTCTGCATCCACCATGAGCGCAATTTCTTCCAACTTACCAGAGCCGACGAAGGTCTTAGAATCATACTTTTCACGTTTTTGTCTGTAGCTATCTACAACGACTGCTCCAGCTGTCTTAGCCAGACTAGCTAACTCTTCCATGGAGAGGTCAAAATTGTCCATGCCCTGCAATTCTACACCAATGAGCAGGACTCGTTCCTCTTTTTTCTCCGTTTCAATCATCTAAAAACTCCTCTATCTGGCATAAAATGCGGTCTTGCACACCAGCTTCTCCAATCTGATAAAAGGTGACCTGCATGCGATTACGGAACCAGGTCAACTGACGCTTGGCAAAACGACGGGTAGCCTGTTTGAGACTCTCACTAGCTTCCTCCAAGGTCTGCTCTCCACGGAAATAAGGAAAGAGTTCCTTGTAACCAATCCCTTTAGCAGCCTGCACATCTGGATAATGGTCAAACAACCACTTGGCTTCGTCTAGAAGTCCAGCTTCAAACATCAGGTCCACTCGGTGATTGATACGTTCATATAATTGACTGCGCTCATCATCCAAGCAGATAATCAGCGGTTCATATAGACTCTCTTGATTTTCCAAATCCTGACCAAAATGGGCAATTTCCAAGGCACGCATTGCACGACGATGATTAAACTGAGGAATTTCAAGGCCTACTTGCTCCACAATATGAGCTAATTCCTCATCTGTATAAGGCTCCAAGCTAGCCCGATAGGCCAAAATTTCCTCATGGGGAGTCTCCCCACCTAGGTGGTAGCCTTCAAGCAAGCTCTGGATATAAAGCCCAGTCCCACCAGCAATAATAGCTAGCTTGCCCCGACTGTGAATATCCTCAATAGCCATCTTAGCTTCTGAAACAAAAGCAAAAGCCGAGTAAGACTCGGTTACCTCTCTAACATCGATTAAATGATGGGGAACAGCTGCCTGCTCTTCTGGACTAACCTTAGCCGTCCCAATATCTAGACCTCGGTAAACCTGCTGACTATCGCCACTAACAACTTCGCCATTAAAACGCTTTGCAACTTCAATGGCTAGAGCTGTCTTTCCAACTGCAGTCGGTCCAACAATCACAATTATTTTTGTTTTCATCTTTTTTCCTTGAAAAATTCCCATTTTTTCGTTACTATTATTATAACACAAAAAGGTCAGTCAGAAAAATGTGACCTCTTGAGGGGGCTGGCTGATTAAGAAGATAAAGGAGGAAGACTCATGGCTAAAGGATTCGCTAAAGGTCTTGTAACAGGTGTCGCAGGAACTGTCGCTGCAGTCGCAGGTGCAGTATACGCATTTAAAAAGAAAGTGATCGAACCAGAAGAGCAAAAAGCAGCTTTCATCGAAGAAAACCGTAAAAAAGCAGCTCGTCGCCGCGTATCACGTTAAGAAACAAAAGAAGTTGGGATTTATTGTCTCAACTTCTTTTTTCTATTCTTTTAAATAGCTAGGTCAAACTTCAACTGCGGCTTAACAGGATCATAATCCACCAACTCAAAATCTTCTGCTTTGATATCAAAGAAATTAGTCCCATCAGGAACATTCAAAACCAAGCGTGGTTGGCAGTCAGACGGTTCACGACGAAGCAATTCCTGAGCTTGTTCAAATTGATTGTCATAGATATGGAGGTTGTTGATGAAGTAAAAGAACTTCCCAACCTTCCATCCAAAATGCTTGGCAATCATCATTTGAAGAGCCACATACTGCATAGCATTGATGTGGTGAGCCACCAACATGTCATTCGAACGCTGGGTCAATGTCGCATCCAGATAGATTTCTCCATCTACACGGCGGACATCAAACATGGTCTGAAAGGCGCATGGGAGCAGCCCTTCTGTTTCTTCGAAAGCTTGGTAATCCCAGAGCGAAATGATATTGCGGCGGTTCCAAGGGTTGGCTTCCAACTGTTTAAGAAGCTTATTGATAATGTCATGTTTCTTAACAACAGCACCATAGCGCTCACCAATAGTTCCCGTATCTCCCACTTCCCAGTCATTCCAGTAGTGAACATTGTACTTGTCATTGAGCACGTCTAGGCTATTTGACTGGTCTTGGTAAATCCAGAGTACTTCCTTGATGGCGGATTTGATGGCAATAGGACGCAAGGTTGTGATGGGGAATTCCCCCTTGGCCAAGTCATACTCGGCAAAGGCACCAGTTACATACTTGGAGTTGGCAACTGTCCCATCCTTGTACTTGGGACGGGCCTGCTCAGAAAAGACACCGTCTTTGAGGATTCGTTCAATATTTTCTTTAAAAATCGTATCTGCTTTTGTCATTTACTCTCACCTCATTTATTGTCCTAACTAGTATAGCATAAAAAAAGCTTTTCTACATGCTCAAATAATCAATAGCTTTCTTGTATTTTTCAAATCGTTCCAGATCCTTTTCAGTAATTATAGCTAGTCTAGATAAATCTGAATTATGTTTCAAATCTGCTAATTTGACACAACGTGCTAAAGGATTCGATTTAACAAGTTCCAAATATTGTTGATAATCTTGTCCCTTTTTCTTGGTCAGTACCTGCACTGCAGTAACGACAGTTTCTGGTAAACCAGCATTTAGTAGTTCTTCAGCAGTAACAGAACTATCTTCTAAAACATCATGCAATAGAGCGACTGCCTTTTCTTCTTGCGTATCGACCAGACTTGCTACAAAAATAGGGTGTTTGATATAAACTACTCCAGCCTTATCATATTGTCCCTCATGTGCTTTTTTTGCGATGGACAAAGCCAATTCAAACATGGATTGTTCTGACTTATTCATTTAAAATCTCCTTTCTAAAATCAAAAAGTTAAGAGTTATATTTACAATTATGATCTTGAAAAAGAGCCTGATGAATCACCAAGCTCTGTCATTTTTATTTTATTGCAATACAAGTGAAGCTGCTCCGATAACTCCAGCGTCATTTCCTAAAGTTGCAAGAGCTAGTTTAGTAGTTGTGCGTACTTGTGGGAAGGTATTTTCATCGTAGACTTTTTGAATACCTTGTAGAAGGAATTCTCCTGCAGCTGACACACCACCACCGATGACGATTGTTGATGGGTTTAGGATTGAGCCAATGTTAGCACAAGCGATTCCCAAGTAACGTGAGAAGTTACGGTAAACGATCAAAGCAAGGTCGTCTCCTTCTTTTGCCAAATCAAAGACAGTCTTAGCAGTTACTTCTTCTCCATTATCAATCAAACGTTTCAAGGCTGCATCGCCTTCGTATTCATCGGCATAACGACGAGTCAAGTTGACAATCCCTGTTGCTGAAGCAACTGTCTCAAGGCAACCTTTCTTACCGCAAGTACATGCAATTGGCTGGTCAAAGTCAACAGTGATGTGGCCAAGCTCACCTGCTGCACCAGCAACACCATGAAGCAATTTGCCTTCTGCGACAATACCGCCACCAACACCTGTACCAAGTGTCATAAAGACAACGTCTGGTTGGTTATCACCAGCACCCATCCAACGTTCACCAAGAGCCGCTACGTTGGCATCATTATCGATGAAGAATGGAATACCCAAGGCTTTTTCAATCTTTTCTTTAATTGGTTGAAGGGTTTTCCAGTTGAGGTTGTAGGCACCAATAACAGTCCCTTTTTCACGGTCAACCACACCTGGTGATCCCATTCCAATACCTTGGAAATCTGTTGCTGCTAATCCAAGCAAGTCCAAACGATGTTGAATAGACTCAATCATATCATCAACGATATGACTTCCCTCATCCAAAATGTTAGTTTTGATAGACCATTTTTCTTGGATTTCTCCCTCTTGAGTTAAAATTGCGAACTTGATAGATGTTCCACCAAGGTCAATCCCAATAATCTTTTGACTCATCGTCTTCTCCTTTTTAATTGAAAATGCTTACAGATATAGTATAACAAAATCATTAGATTTGTGCAAAGCTTTGCATGAAAAAGTTACATCTAATAATTAATAACTATTTATCCCCTAGTTTTTGAATTGCATAGTTGGCTTCTTCTTTGGTAAATTTTCTAAAATAAGGAGAAGTTAGCCTCTCATAAATTTCTGTCTTTGAGAGATTACTATATTTTCGATATTCTCTTGCTTTAGCTAAGGCATTTGCCTTATAATCTGCATTCAAGTGATCGATGGCATACTGCACTGCTGAACTTGAAAAACCATGCCACGTTAATTGCTCATAGAGAGCTTTTTTTGACATATTTGCCCACGAATTATAGCTTTTCGCTTTACTTAAAGCAGCATTGTACTGGTTCCCATCTGCTGGTTTTGGTTGCCGCACACCATCGTATCCTACATAGTAACGGCCACCATCTACCCATTTATCCTTCACCATATAACCTTTAGAATCGACATAGTAACGACCGCCATCTACCCATTCATTCTTGGCCATCTTTCCATCCGGTTTATAATAATAAGCTCCTACCCATTTATTGCGAACATGGCTGCCTTCTGATGGTAGATTAAGTTTTTGAATGGCATAGTTTGCTTCTTCTTTTGTAAATTTTCCAAACCAAGAAGAAGTTAGCCTGTCATAAATTTCAGTTTTTGAGATATTACTATATTTTCGGTATTCTCTTGCTTTAGCTAAGGCATTTGCTTTGTAATCTGCATTCAAGTGATCGATGGCATACTGCACTGCTGAACTTGAAAAACCATGCCACGTTAATTGCTCATAGAGAGCTTTTTTTGACATATTTGCCCACGAATTATAGCTTTTCGCTTTACTTAAAGCAGCATTGTACTGGTTCCCATCTGCTGGTTTTGGTTGCCGCACACCATCGTATCCTACATAGTAACGGCCACCATCTACCCATTTATCCTTCACCATATAACCTTTAGAATCGACATAGTAACGACCGCCATCTACCCATTCATTCTTGGCCATCTTCCCATCTGATTTGAGATAAGAATTTCCTATCCATTTATTGCGAGCAGAGCTTCCTTCTGCTGTTAGATAATAATAGGAACCATGCTTTTTATCATAAATCCAGTCACTTTTAACCTTTTTTCCATCAGAATCAACATAATAACGACCACCATCTACCCATTCATTTTTAGCTCTCTTCCCATCTGATTTGAGGTAGTAATTTCCTACCCAGCCAGACTGAACTTTAGATTGTGATTTATCCTGTTTAGGAGTTGTTTCTTTAGGTTTTGGTGCCGGTTTCGGCGCGGGTTTTGGTGCCGGCTTCGGCGCAGGTTTTGGTGCGGGTTTTGGTGCTGGCTTCGGCGCAGGTTTTGGTGC
>CBDFAU010000026.1:0-21419 GCA_965245755.1 Streptococcus mitis
GTGGGAACCAAGCTGATTACAGCCTATGACCAGCCAGCTCTTGGGGCAGTTTACAAGATTGTTGCAATCGAAGATGAAAATGGCCAGATGCGCAATACGATTAAGCTGTCTAATAATGCGGAAAAAGTGTCTACGCCAGGTAAGAAGCAGGTGTGGCGTATTACCAGTCGTGAAAAAGGTAAGTCAGAAGGCGACTATATCACTTATGACGGTGTGGATGTTGCCAGCATGACAGAAATCAAGATGTTCCATCCGACTTATACTTACATCAAGAAGACGGTTCGTAATTTTGACGCTGTTCCTCTATTGGTGGATATCTTTAAAGACGGAAAATTGATTTACAACCTGCCTAGCTTGACTGAGATTCAGGATTATGCTCGTAAGGAATTTGACAAGCTTTGGGATGAGTACAAGCGTGTGCTCAATCCGCAGCATTATCCAGTGGATTTGGCGCGTGATGTATGGCAAGACAAGATGGACTTGATTGACAAGATGCGCAAGGAAGCACTCGGTGAAGGAGAAGAAGAATGAGTTTGCAAGAAACGATTATCCAAGAACTGGGCGTGAAACCAGTGATTGATGCCCAAGAAGAAATCCGTCGTTCTATTGATTTCTTAAAGAGATACCTGAAAAAACATCCCTTCCTAAAAACCTTTGTATTAGGGATTTCTGGAGGTCAGGACTCAACCTTGGCAGGTCGCTTGGCTCAATTAGCTATGGAAGAACTGCGCGCAGAAACGGGCGATGATAACTACAAATTTATCGCTGTCCGCCTGCCATACGGAGTGCAAGCTGATGAAGCAGATGCTCAAAAAGCCCTAGCCTTTATCCAGCCAGATGTCAGCTTGGTTGTGAATATCAAGGAATCAGCTGACGCTATGACAGCTGCAGTTGAAGCGACAGGTAGTCCTGTTTCAGATTTTAACAAGGGCAATATCAAGGCTCGTTGCCGTATGATTGCTCAGTATGCCCTTGCTGGTGCCCATAGCGGAGCGGTCATTGGAACAGATCATGCTGCGGAAAATATCACAGGCTTTTTTACCAAGTTTGGTGACGGTGGTGCGGATATTCTCCCTCTTTACCGCCTCAATAAGCGTCAAGGAAAACAACTCTTGAAGGAACTTGGTGCAGACCCAGCCCTTTATGAAAAAATCCCAACAGCAGACCTAGAAGAAGATAAACCAGGCCTAGCTGACGAAGTAGCCCTCGGAGTTACTTATGAAGAGATTGACGACTACCTAGAAGGCAAAACAATTAGCCCAGAAGCCCAAGCGACTATCGAAAACTGGTGGCACAAAGGCCAACACAAACGCCACCTACCCATCACCGTATTTGATGACTTTTGGGAGTAAAAAGGTCCGGGGGACCTTTTTAGCTTCTTGCCCTGAAACTCGAGAGCAAGAATAACCTCCAGTGGAGGTTTTACCCCGAGTCTAGAAACAGAAGGGCGAGAAGGTCCGGGGGACCTTTTTACCCTGAGCATGGAAACAGGTAAGCGAAGAAGGTCTGAGAGACCTTTTTAGCTTATTACCTTGAAATTCAAAAGCAAAGCAAATATAAATGGAGATTGGACATAGAATCATCTATCAGAAAGCGAGGTAGTTTCGTGAAATCTATCGGTACACAAACATTACAGACAGAACGTTTGATTTTAAGAAGATTTGTGGAACGTGATGCAGAAGCCATGTTTCAGAATTGGGCTTCATCCGATGAGAATCTGACCTATGTCACCTGGGAACCTCATCCTGATGTCGAGGTGACTCGAAACTCGATTCGTAATTGGATTGCCTCTTATGCTAATCCCAACTATTACAAATGGGCCATTTGCCTCAAAGAAAATCCGGAGAAAGTTATAGGAGATATCAGCATAGTTGCAATAGATGATAACGATTCTTCTTGTGAAATTGGCTATGTGTTAGGCAAGAAATACTGGGGTCATGGTATGATGACAGAGGCCTTGAAAGCTGTCTTGGACTTTTGTTTTACTCAAGCAGGTTTTAAAAAGGTCAGAGCACGATATGCCAGTCTTAATCCAGCTTCAGGTCGTGTCATGGAGAAGGCTGGAATGTCCTATCTAAAAACTATTGCCAATGGTGTAGAGAGAAAAGGCTATCTTGCGGACCTTATTTATTATCAGGTAAGTAGTGAAGACTAGTGAATTTTCTTTTCTGTTTCTATCAAAGTCAGACTGTGTCTGGCTTTTTTTGCAATATTTTTTACATAACCTGATTAAATTCCTATTTTACCCTATCATTGTCCCTATTTTTTCTTGATTTTTGGGGCTATAATAGTCCTATCGAATCAAAGAATGGAGGAAGGCAATGGATAATATAATCTTTTTTATCAGTGTTTTTCTTGCTGGAATTCTTTCCTTCTTTTCTCCTTGTATCTTACCCTTGTTGCCAGTCTATGCAGGGGTCTTACTGGATGATAAAGATGGTGCTCAGGCTTCTAGTGGCAAATTTTCAATCTCACTTATTAGTTTATTGAGAACTTTGGCTTTTATAGCGGGGATTTCTTTTATCTTTATCTTACTGGGATATGGTGCTGGTTTTTTAGGAGACCTTTTGTATGCCTCTTGGTTTCAGTATGTGACGGGTGCGGTTATCATTCTCTTGGGATTACACCAGATGGAAGTCTTACATTTTCAGGGGCTCTACAAGGAAAGAAGGCTACAATTAAATAGACAGGAGCAAAAGGGGAACGGTTATAGTCAGGCATTTTTACTAGGGTTGACCTTTAGCTTTGCTTGGACGCCTTGTGTGGGACCGGTTCTGGGCTCTGTTTTAGCCTTGGCGGCTTCAGGTGGCTCAGGTGCTTGGCAGGGGGCTGCTCTCATGTTGGTTTACACGCTGGGTTTGGCACTACCATTTTTGGTTCTAGCTCTAGCCTCCAGCTATGTTTTGAAACATTTCCGAAAACTTCATCCCTACCTTGGAACTCTCAAAAAAGTAGGTGGCTTCCTCATTATCGTGATGGGAATTTTGGTTCTTTTGGGAAATGCTTCCATTTTGACTACATTATTTGAATAGAGAGGAAAAAGAAATGAAAAAATGGCAAACATGTCTCCTTGGAGTCGGCTCAATTTGTTGCTTGGCAGCCTGTTCTGCTAAAAATATGTCAGACGAATCTACTATGAAGGAGCAAACCAAAACAGAACAAGTCAGTGCGCAAACTGCTACTAAAGGTCAGGCGGTTGCTGATTTCGAACTGACGGGAGTAGATGGCAAGACCTACCGTTTATCTGATTACAAGGGCAAGAAAGTCTATCTCAAATTCTGGGCTTCTTGGTGTTCCATCTGTCTAGCCAGCCTTCCAGATACGGACGAAATTGCTAAGGATGCTGGAGACGACTATGTGGTCTTGACAGTGGTGTCTCCTGGACACAAGGGGGAACAAGCTGAAGCAGACTTTAAGAACTGGTACAAGGGCTTGGATTATAAAAATTTCCCAGTTCTAATTGATCCGTCAGGCAAACTTTTGGAAAGTTATGGTGTTCGTTCTTACCCAACTCAAGCCTTTATAGACAAGGAAGGCAAGCTGGTTAAAACGCAACCTGGTTTTATGGACAAGGATATGATTTTAAAAACATTGAAAGAAATGGGGTAGAGAAAGGCAATGAATGATAAAGTAAAATTGTTTGTCTTGGCAGGAATATTTTTCCTAGCCATAAGCGGTTTCTATTTTCTATTGATGCGAAATGCAGGGCAGACAGATAGCTCGCAAATTGAGAAAGCATCAGTTAGCCAAGGAGGAAAAATAGTGAAACAAACAGAAGTGAGTAAAGATGCAGATTTGCATGAAATTTATCTAGCTGGAGGCTGTTTCTGGGGAGTGGAGGAGTATTTTTCTCGCGTTCCCGGAGTGACAGATGCCGTTTCAGGCTATGCAAATGGTAGAGGGGAAACAACCAAGTACGAATTGATTAACCAAACAGGCCATGCGGAGACAGTTCATGTCACCTATGATGCCAAGCAAATTTCCCTCAAGGAAATCCTGCTTCATTACTTCCGCATTATCAATCCAACTAGCAAAAATAAACAAGGAAATGATGTGGGAACCCAGTACCGTACTGGTGTTTATTACACAGATGACAAGGATTTAGAGGTGATTAACCAAGTCTTTGATGAGGTGGCTAAGAAATACGACCAACCTCTAGCAGTTGAAAAGGAAACATTGAAGAATTTTGTAGTGGCTGAGGATTACCACCAAGACTATCTCAAGAAAAATCCAAATGGCTACTGCCATATCAATGTCAATCAGGCGGCCTATCCTGTCATCGATGCCAGCAAATATCCAAAACCAAGTGATGAGGAATTGAAAAAGACCTTATCACCTGAGGAGTATGCAGTCACTCAGAAAAATCAAACAGAACGAGCTTTTTCAAACCGCTACTGGGATAAATTTGAATCTGGTATCTATGTGGATGTGGCAACTGGCGAACCTCTCTTTTCATCAAAGGACAAGTTTGAGTCTGGTTGTGGTTGGCCTAGTTTTACCCAACCAATCAGTCCAGATGTTGCCACCTACAAGGAAGATAAGTCCTACAATATGACGCGTATGGAAGTAAGAAGTCGAGTGGGAGATTCTCACCTTGGCCATGTCTTTACGGACGGTCCACAGGACAAGGGTGGCTTACGCTACTGTATCAATAGTCTTTCTATCCGCTTTATTCCTAAAGACCAAATGGAAGAAAAAGGCTATGCTTATTTACTAGATTATGTCGACTAAGTTACCTTTCTTAAGCAGTTAGAGGAGAATTTTGCTATACTGATACTAGTAAGTGACAAAGGAGCAGAGCATGACCTACACAATCTTAATCGTAGAAGATGAGTATCTGGTAAGACAAGGCTTGACCAAGTTGGTCAATGTAGCAGCCTACGATATGGAAATCATCGGTCAGGCTGAAAATGGAAGGCAGGCTTGGAAATTGATACAAAAGCAGGTGCCAGATATCATTTTAACTGATATCAACATGCCCCAGCTAAATGGTATCCAGTTAGCCAGTCTGGTCCGAGAAACCTATCCTCAGGTTCATCTAGTTTTTTTGACAGGCTACGATGATTTTGATTATGCCTTGTCTGCTGTCAAACTCGGTGTGGACGACTACCTGCTCAAACCCTTTTCTCGTCAGGATATTGAGGAAATGTTGGGGAAAATCAAGCAAAAGTTGGATAAGGAAGAGAAAGAAGAGCAGTTACAAGATTTATTGACTGATAAGTTTGAGGGAAATATGGCTCAGAAAATCCAGTCCCATCTGGCTGATAGCCAGTTTAGTTTAAAGTCTTTGGCTAGTGAATTGGGCTTTAGTCCGACTTATCTGAGTTCTTTGATTAAGAAAGAGTTGGGCCTGCCTTTTCAGGATTATCTGGTGCGAGAACGTGTCAAACAAGCCAAGCTCTTGCTTTTAACTACAGATCTGAAGATTTATGAGATTGCAGAGAAGGTTGGTTTTGAAGATATGAACTACTTTACCCAACGTTTTAAACAGATTGCAGGTGTGACACCTCGTCAGTTTAAGAAGGGGGAAGGTCGATGAAGCGTTCTTCACTCCTAGTTAGAATGGTTATTTCTATCTTTCTGGTCTTTCTCATTCTCCTAGCTCTGGTTGGGACTTTCTACTATCAATCTAGTTCTTCAGCCATTGAGGCTACCATTGAAGGCAATAGTCAAACGACTATCAGTCAGACTAGCCACTTTATCCAGTCTTATATCAAAAAATTAGAAACCACCTCGACCAGTTTGACCCAGCAGACGGATGTCCTAGCCTATGCTGAGAATCCCAGTCAAGACAAGGTCAAGGGAATTCGAGATCTATTTTTGACTATCTTGAAGGCAGACCAAGATTTGAAAGCTGTTGTACTGGTCACCAAATCCGGTCAGGTCATTTCTACAGATGACAGTGTGCAGATGAAAACTTCCTCTAATATGATGGCTGAGGATTGGTACCAAAAGGCTATTCATCGGGGAGCCATGCCAGTTTTGACCCCAGCTCGTAAATCGGACAGTCAGTGGGTCATTTCTGTCACTCAAGAACTTCTTGATGCAAAGGGAGCTAATCTGGGCGTGCTTCGTTTGGATATTTCTTATGAAACTCTGGAAGCCTATCTTAACCAACTTCAGTTGGGTCAGCAGGGCTTTGCCTTTATCATCAATGAAAACCATGAATTTGTTTATCATCCTCAACATACAGTTTATAGTTCGTCTAGCGAAATGGAGGCCATGAAACCCTATATTGATACAGGGCAGGGCTATACTCCAGACCACAAATCCTACGTCAGTCAGGAAAAGATTGCAGGAACTGATTGGACGGTGCTTGGCGTGTCTTCGTTGGAGAAGTTAGACCAGGTTCGGAGTCAACTCATGTGGACCTTGCTTGGAGCCAGTGTCACCTCTCTTCTTGCCTGTCTCTGCTTGGTGTGGCTTAGTCTTAAACGCTGGATTGCTCCTTTGAAGGATTTGAGAGAGACCATGCTGGAAATTGCTTCTGGTAATCAGAATCTTCGTGCCAAGGAAGCTGGTGCTTATGAACTGAGAGAGGTGACTCGTCAGTTCAATGCCATGCTGGATCAGATTGATCAGTTGATGGCAGCTATTCGCAGGCAGGAAGAAACAACCCGTCAGTATGAACTTCAAGCCTTGTCGAGCCAGATTAATCCGCATTTCCTTTATAATACCTTGGACACCATCATTTGGATGGCTGAATTTCAGGATAGTCAGCGTGTGGTGCAGGTGACCAAGTCCTTAGCGACCTACTTTCGCTTGGCGCTCAATCAAGGCAAGGACTTGATTTGCCTGTCTGACGAAATCAACCATGTCCGCCAGTACCTCTTTATCCAGAAACAACGCTATGGAGATAAGCTGGAATATGAGATTGATGAAAATCCTGCCTTTGATAAGCTAGTTTTGCCCAAGCTGGTGTTACAACCCTTAGTAGAAAATGCTCTTTACCATGGCATTAAGGAAAAAGAAGGTCAGGGACATATCAGAGTTTCTGTTCAGAAACAGGATTCAGGACTAGTCATCCGCATTGAGGATGATGGGGTTGGTTTCCAAGATGCTGGCGATAGTAGTCAAAGTCAACTCAAACGTGGGGGGGTTGGTCTTCAAAATGTTGATCAACGGCTCAAACTTCATTTTGGAGAAGATTACCAAATGAAGATCGATTCTATTCCCTCAAAAGGAACGACAGTTGAAATATACATAAATAGAATAGAAACTAGCTAACTCCCAGTCAATTCTGGGAGTTTTATGCGTAATTGGGCAAGCTTTCTAGGTTGTCTATCTTGCTAAAAAGTAGAAAAAACGATATGATAGATAATGACAAAAGAGGTATCAAGTATGAAGGAAAAAGACATTCAAAGAGAAACAAGCCAGATTGTAAAAGATGTATTAGAAAAGGCCAATTTGAAGCAAGGATCTATCTTTGTTTTAGGCCTTTCTTCTAGTGAGGTGATAGGTGGTCAGATTGGCAAGGAATCCAGCCAAGAAATTGGGGAAATCATTGTGAAGACCATCCTAGATATCTTAAAGGAAAAAGGAATTCATCTAGCTGTTCAAGGTTGTGAACATGTCAATCGGGCCCTCGTCGTTGAACGTCCGGTGGCAGAGCAGTTTGGTCTGGAAATGGTCAGTGTCCTTCCTACCCTTCATGCAGGAGGTTCAGGTCAGTTGGCAGCCTTCAAGTTTATGCAAGATCCAGTTGAGGTTGAATTTATCAAGGCACATGCTGGATTGGATATCGGAGACACTGCAATTGGTATGCATGTCAAGCATGTTCAGGTTCCAATTCGGCCTCTTTTGAGAGAAATTGGGCATGCCCATGTAACGGCTCTTGCTAGCCGTCCAAAATTAATTGGAGGTGCGCGTGCGCACTATCCGCAAGATTCTATTAGAAAGTCATAAGAATGAGAAAAACAAAACAACAACTTGAAAAAATTACTAAATATTCCATTCGCAAGTTAACTGTTGGGGTTGGTCCTGTAGCCATCGGGGCCTTCCTTTTTGGTGCAAGTGCCCTTTCAGTAGATAAGGTACAAGCCAATGAAGTTGGTGGAGCTCATAGCGTTCATTACCGTTATTTGGCGGAGCAGGAATTGACCGAGTCTGAAAAAGCCTTAATTCACCATGAAGTCCCTTCGGAGTTTCAAGAGGATGATATTATCTATGCAGTGTATCGAAAGAAAGCTAGTACCTACCAAGAACTTCCTTATACAGGGAGTAAAGAATTAGCCTTGGCTGGTATAGGGTTGGCTACGGCTTCTTTGGCTGTTTTATTAATCTCTAAAAAACATCGTGGTAAGGTGCTTGGTGTCTTATTAATTAGTTCGATTGGTGCAAGCAACTTTGTTCCTTTCACCACATTTGCGTTTGAAAATAAAGAATTGCTTTCTTATAACCAAACTATTTCAGCCTCTACACATGAAGGCTTGGCTGAAGGGATTATCCACATTGATGGCTATGAGTATATTGGATACTTCAAGGAAGCAGAACTCCATCCATCAAGACCAGCTTTAGCTGAACAGCCTCAGTTGCCAGTCGAAAAGCAAAGTTCAAAAGAAATCGAGAAGACAGAAGTAGTTCAAGAAAAACCAGTTTCTGAGAAACCTCAGTCAAGACTGGAAGAGAGCTTGGTAGATATTCCTTTTGAAACAGTCACAAGCCCAGATACCAATCTAGCAGAAGGACAGACTCGTATCGTCACAGCTGGAGTAAATGGTCAGCGTCGCATTGTAACCAAAGTATCGATGGTTAATGGTCAAGAAGTTAGAGAAGTCATCGAAGACCAAGTGGTTCAAAATCCTGTTTCGCAAGTCATTGCAGTCGGAACTAAGAAAGAAGAGCAACCTGCCCCAACTCCAGTACCACAAGCTGAACCAACGCATCAGGTAGCTAAAGGAACGCAAGAGGCAGGCAAAGCAGGTCAAGCCTTAACGCAACCAACCTTACCAGAGGCTCCAGTTGAAGCAAAAGGAACCCAAGAGGCAGGCAAAGCAGGTCAAGCTCTAACACAACCAGAACTTCCAGAAGCTCCAATCACAGCAAAAGGAACTCAAGAAGAAGGTAAGGCAGGACAATCTCTAACACAACCCGAATTGCCAGAGGCTCCAGTTGAAACGAAGGGCACTCAAGAAGAAGGTAAAGCAGGTCAAGCTCTGACACAGCCAAAATTACCAGAAGCCCAAGTAGAAGTAAAAGGTACACAAGAGGAAGGTAAAGCAGGTCAAGCCCTTATACAAGAACAGTTACCTGAGTACAAAGTAACTGAGGGAGCGGTTACGAAAGAAACTACTACTGAGATTGACTATAAGACAGAAATTATCGAGGATCCAACCAAATATACGGATGAAGAAACTGTAGTTCAAGATGGAGAAAAGGGCAGTAAAATTACCAAAACGACTTATAAGACTCTCGAAGGTGTTGAGACTGACCAAGTTTTAAATACAACAACTACTGTTGTCAAAGAACCAGTCACTAAAAAAATAAGCCGTGGGACAAAACCAATTGAAGGAACTCTGGTGGAAGAAAGTCTTGAAAAGATTCCATTTAAGGAAGTTCTTAAAGAAGATGACCAACTGAAAAAGGGTGAAAGAGTTACTGTCCAAGAAGGAAAAGATGGGCAGAAAAAAGTTACCAAGACTTACAAAACTCTCAAAGGTTTAAAAACTGAAGAAGCACCTAAAATTGTGGAACAGGTTCTGGAGTTAGACCAAGATCGTATCGTCAAATTAGGAACTAAAAACTTTGAAAAACCAATCTTAAGTTTGTCACTTGTTGATGTTAATGATTTGAAACGATCATCTCAAATTAAATATAACCTAGAGAATCCAAGTAAAGCTGCTATTAAATCAATCACCTTGACTCTAAAAAAAGGTGATGAGATTGTGAAGACCTTGAATGTTTCACCAGAAAATCTAACAGCTTCTTTGACAGACTTACAGTACTACAAAGATTATAAACTTGAAACGAAGATGGTTTATAATTTAGGTGAAGGTGATCAAGAAGAAGTTCTTAAAGAAGAACCTCTAAGAATTGACCTTAAAAAAGTTGAAATTAAAAACATCAAAGAAACAAGCTTGATGAGTGTGGATGCTGACGGTAATGAAACAGATACTAGTTTGCTGACAGAAAAACCAACTGATCTTGCTCCGCTTTATTTACGAGTGACCACTCATGACAATAAAATAACAAGACTGGCTGTTGACAAGATTGAAGAAGTAGAAAAAGACGGAAAAACTTTATACAAAGTCACTGCCAAAGCACCTGATTTGATTCAACGGAATGCTGACAACACACTTAGCGAAGAGTATGTCCATTACTTTGAAAAACAAAAAGCACACGATGGTGATGTATATTATAGCTTTGATGACCTTGTAAAAGCTATTCAAAAAGACCCGACTGGTACATTTAAACTTGGTAGCAATATTAATGCTGCAAACGTTAAACCAGCAGGAAAATCCTATATTACTAATGCTTTCAAAGGTACGTTAACAAGTACTGATGGTAATAAATTTACCATTAGCAATATGAACAGACCTTTATTTGGTGATATTGTCGGTGGTACGGTAAAAGATTTACTTCTTGAAAATGTAAATATTGACATGCCAGGGACTGATAGGATTGCACCGATAGCAAATGTTATCAAAAATAATGCTACTGTAGAAAACATTAAAGTAACGGGTAACGTTATTGGTAATAATGATGTATCTGGGGTTATCAATAAAATTGATGGCAGTGGTACAGTTCGTAATGTTGCATTTATCGGTAAAGTACACGCTGCTGGAAATAGAGGTGGTTACTTAACAGGTATCGTCGGTGAAAACTGGAAGGGTATTGTAGAAAAAGCTTATGTTGATGCTGAAATCACAGGTAACAAAGCTAAGGCTGCCGGAATTGTATATTCATCTCAAAACGGTGGTAACAACAATACTTTAGGTAAAGAAGGTACTCTTCGCAACTCTGTAGCAAAAGGATCTATTGAACTTAAAGAAGCCGTTATGTCTGGTGGACTGCTAGGGACTAACTGGGCACTAGGTGCTATAGAAGACAACATCACTATGATGAAAGTTAAGACTGGTGAAATGGTCTTTGGTCACTCTGATATTGATGCTGATGATTACTTTACATACTCTAGAACGAAACGCAACTACAGTGTTGAGGGTGTAAGTGAAGGTAAAACAACTTATAATAATTCTAAAAAAATTCCTAGCATAACTAAAGAGAAAGCTGATGAATTAATCGCTAAAATGGGAATCACTGCTGATAAATTCGAAAGCACACTTCCTGTTGAAGACAAACTTAATAACATTGTAAGTAAAGCTGATCAATACAAAAATATCGATGACTATGATGCATCTCGTGAGCTTGCTTACCGTAATATTGAAAAACTTCAACCGTTCTACAACAAAGAATGGATTGTCAACCAAGGGAACAAGATTCCGGCTGGATCAAACTTATTAACGAAAGAAGTCTTGTCTGTAACTGCAATGAAAGGCAATGACTTTGTAACAGACCTTACAGATGCTGACCATATTTTGGTTCACTACGCTGATAAGACAAAAGATATCTTTACGATTTCACCGAAAGAATCTAAAGTTAAACAAGTGAAAGAATACAGTGTCGCTGAACTTGGTGAAGTTGTTTATACACCAAATATGGTGGTTAAAGATCGTTCAGATTTAATCAGCGCTATCGAAAGCAAATTAAGTCCAGTTGAATTGCAATCTGACCCAATTTACCAACATTTGGGTAGAACTGGTGGTAACAAAGTCAATGCAATTAAGGATTTGTACTTAGAAGAAAGCTTCAAGTATGTCAAAGATAATCTTACTCAATTTGTTACGAAGTTAGTGGAAAATGAAGATCACCAACTGAACACTGATGAAGCTGCTAAACGTGCCTTGATTAAGAAAATTGATGACAATAAGGCTGCAGTTCTTCTTGGTTTGTCTTACCTCAACCGATACTACGGAGTTAAATTCGATGACTTTAATATTAAAGAATTAATGCTATTCAAACCGGACTTCTATGGTAAGAATGTTAGTGTGTTAGACTTTTTGATTAAGGTTGGTTCTAAAGAAAGTAACATTAAAGGTGATAGAACTTTAGAAGCTTATCGAGAAACGATCGGTGGAGTTATCGGTATAGGCGAGTTAAACAGTTTCTTAGACTATAACATGCGTCTCTTCACAAGTGATACAGACTTAAATGATTGGTTCATAAAAGCTACTAAAGATAACGTATATGTCGTTGAACCAAAAACAACAACTCCTGAATTTGCTGATAAAAAACACAGAGCTTACGAAGGTTTAAACAATGATGTTCACGGTAAGATGATCTTACCACTTCTTAACTTGAAAGATGCTCACATGTTCTTAATCTCAACATATAACACTATGGCTTACAGTTCATTTGAGAAATACGGTAAATATACTGAAGCAGAACGTGAAGCATTCAAGAAAGAAATCGATAAAGTAGCAAAAGCTCAACAAAATTATCTAGACTTCTGGTCTCGTCTATCATTAGATAAAGTTCGTAATCAACTGCTTAAGAGCAACAACATGGTTCCAACACCTGTTTTAGATAATCAAAACTATAAAGGAATCAGTACAGATAAATATGGACACACTAATAGTGGTAAAGACGTAGCACCTGTCCGTGAATTATATGGACCAACAGGTCGTTATCATGCAACTGACGGGCGTATGGGAGCTGTAGCTCGTGTTTATGGTAATCCTTATAAAGATGATTCAGTATTCTTCATGGTTACTGATATGATTAGTGATTTCGGTATCTCAGCCTTCACTCACGAAACGACTCACGTAAATGACCGTATGGTTTACTTAGGTGGTTCAAGACACCGTGAAGGTACTGACCTAGAAGCGTTCGCACAAGGTATGTTACAATCACCTGCTGAAACAAGTCCAAACGGCGATTTTAAAGCACTAGGATTGAACATGGCCTACGAACGTCCAAACGATGGAAACCAATGGTACAACACTAATCCAAACGATCTTGCATCTCGTGCAGAAATCGATCATTATATGAAAGGTTTCAACGATACTCTAATGCTTCTTGATTACCTTGAAGGAGAAGCTGTAATCGATAAAGGCAGTAAAGAACTAAATAACGCTTGGTTCAAGAAAGTAGATAAGCAACTTCGTGGAGCTAATACGAAGAACCAATACGACAACGTTAGAGATTTAAATGCAGAAGAAAAAGAATATAATTTAACATCTGTTAACGACTTAGTAGAGAAAAACTTCATGACTAAGCACGGTCCTGGTAATGGTCAGTATGATCCAACTGGATTTGGCTCTGCCTATGTAACTGTACCAATTACAGCTGGTATCTATGGTGGTAATACGAGTGAAGGTGCTCCAGGAGCAATGTCATTCAAACATAACACCTTCCGTATGTGGGGTTACTTTGGATATGAAAAAGGATTCTTAAACTACGCTTCTAACATGCTGAAAAATGAGTCTAAACAAGCAGGTCATGCTACTCTAGGAGATGACTTCATCATTAAGAAAGTTTCTGATGGTAAATTTAGTAGTCTAGAAGATTGGAAGAAAGAATACTTCAAAGAAGTTGTTGATAAAGCAAAAGCAGGATTTAACCCTGTTACAATTGACGGTACTACATACAGTAGTTACGAAGACTTGAAGAATGAATTTGCTGCTGCCGTTGATAAAGATAAAGCAACTCTTAAAAATGGATCAGTTAAATTTGATAATACTGTATCACTTAAAGAGAAATTATTCAAAAAACTTCTTCAACAAACAAACAGCTTTAAAACTTCAATCTTTAAATAATCGAAATCTCTCATCTGCTTTGCGGATGAGGGTTTTCTTATTTTGTGCTATACTTAAGATATGCATAGAAAAACAGTGATTGATTTTAGAGCTTTGGGGGAGAGATACACCTTTACCCAGCCCATTAAAGAGTTAAAAACGAGAGATTTAGCAGAAGTGGAAGATTTGCTGGCACAAGTGGAGAGCTACCAAGAGCAAGGCTATTATGTGGTGGGCTATGTCAGCTACGAGGCTGCACCTGCTTTTGAGGAGAAATTAGCAGTTCATAAAGCTCCTTTACTGGCAGAGTATCTGCTATATTTTACCGTTCATGATAGCGTAGAAACTTCCCCTATTCCTCTGACTTATGATGAGGTTGATTTGCCTTCAAATTGGCAGGAAGTGACGTCTGCAGCAGACTATGAAAAGGCGATTGCTCAGATTCACCATCATTTGCGGCAGGGGGACACCTACCAGGTCAACTACACCGTACAACTCAAGCAGGAGTTGTCTGCCAATCCTTTTGCCATCTACAATCGTATGGTGGTAGAGCAGGAGGCAGGCTACAATGCCTATGTGGAACATGACGAGATGGCAGTCATTTCCATGAGCCCAGAGCTCTTTTTTGAGCAGAATGGCCGCGAGTTGACAACGCGACCAATGAAGGGAACGACTCAGCGGGGAATGACTGATCAAGAAGACTTGGAGCAGGCCAGTTGGTTGGAACAGGATCCCAAAAATCGCTCTGAAAATATGATGATTGTGGACCTCTTGCGCAATGATATGAACCGTATTTCAGAAGTGGGCAGTGAGCATGTGGAGCGTCTGTGTCAAGTGGAGCAGTATTCTACTGTTTGGCAGATGACTTCGACCATCAAGAGTCAGTTGCGAGAGGATGTTGACCTTGTTGAAATCTTCCGTTCTCTCTTTCCTTGCGGTTCCATAACGGGAGCTCCAAAAATTGCGACTATGGAAATCATTAAGGAGTTGGAGCCACAACCGCGCGGAGTCTACTGTGGAACGATTGGTCTCTTGCTTCCAAATGGACGACGGATTTTCAATGTTGCCATTCGGACGATTCAACTGCATCAAGGGAAAGCCATCTATGGAGTTGGAGGTGGGATTACTTGGGATAGCACTTGGGAGTCTGAATACCGTGAGGTTCATCAAAAGGCAGCTGTTCTCTATCGTAAACAAGCTCGTTTTCAGCTAATTACTACTGGGAAAATCAGCCATAAGAATTTGCTGTTTGAAGAACAACATCTGGAAAGACTGAGAAAAGCTAGTCGTTATTTTGCTTATCCTTTTGATCCAGAAGAACTGAAACAAAAGATAGAGGAAGAGTGTCAGGCTTGTGATGCTAATCAAGATTACCGCTTGCGAATCAGTCTTAGCAAATCTAGAGAGATAGAAGTCGATCGCCAAGTATTAACACCCCTCAGTACAAGCTTTTGTCAGGCCCAACTTTGCCTTCAGGAAGCCAATTTGAAACAAGCCTTTACCTACTTCAAAACGACTCACCGACCGCATTTGAACCTAGGGGAACAAGAGAAGGTTTACCATAATAAGTCTGGAGAGCTACTTGAAACCTCTATCGGAAATTTGGTTCTGAAAATCACTGGAAAACTCTATACACCGCCTATCCGACTGGGAATCTTGCCAGGAATTTATCGTCAGCATTTGCTGGAAAGAGGACAGGTAGAAGAGAAAGTCTTGACCTTGGCAGATTTAGCCCAAGCAGAAGCTATTTACGGCTGTAATGCAGTGAGAGGCTTGTATGAGTTAAGCCTAGAGGAGAACTAGATGAAACTGGTATTTTTACACGGTTTAGGGCAGTCAGCAGAGAGTTGGAAAGAAGTTCGAAATCTACTGACAGATTATCCTTCTGAGGCTATCGAGTTATTTCCTTTTGGAGTTATCAACTATCAACAAGCCAAGGAGCGAGTTTATCAGCATCTAGCTCAAGAGACAGAACCTTTTATTTTGATTGGATTGTCCTTAGGTGCTGCCCTGGCACTAGAACTTTCCAGTTACGATTTACCAAATCTCCGAGCTTTGATTCTATCAGGATGCCCGCTTAAATTGTCCGGTAATATCCTATTTTATCTTCAGTTGCTGATATTTAAATTACTTCCCAAAAGAGTATTTGAAAAACAGGGAGCAGACAAGGCTCTTATGGTCGGAGTTTCTGAGGAGTTGAAGACACTTGATTTAACTGATATATCAAGGACTTGCCCCTATCCAACCTTACTAATTTGTGGTAGCAAAGATAAACCGAATCTTAGTTCTATGAGAAGTCTTCATAAACTAATATCAGAATCTCAATTTCAGATTATACCAGATGGACCTCATGTCTTGAATAAGGCTAAACCAAAGGAGTTTGTAGAAAAGACCAGAAGTTTCCTTGAATTGCTGAAATAAGTTTGATAAAATAATATTGAAATCGATATCATAATTATGGGAGAAAAAGATGAACAAACGTCTATTTTTAAAAATGAGTCTGGCTACCTTGCCAGTTTTAGCCTTGTTTTCACAACCTGTGTTGGCAGAGGAAAACATTCATTTTTCTAACTGTAAGGAAGCTTGGGCGAATGGATACTCGGATATTCACGAGGGAGAACCTGGTTATTCTGCCAAGTTAGACCGAGATCATGATGGTGTGGCTTGCGAATTGAAAAATGCCCCTAAGGGTGCTTTCAAACCTAGGAAATCGACTGAGGTAAAAACAAACTATAGCTCAGCAATCACAAGTGGATGGGTTCAAAAGGATGGAGTTTGGTACTATCATGATGACAAGGGAAATCCTGTAACCAATACTTGGAAGGGAAGTTATTATCTAAAATCAGATGGTAAAATGGCTCAGAATGAATGGATTTATGATACATCCTATCAAGCCTGGTACTATTTGAAATCAGATGGTTCGTATGCTCGTAATGCATGGCAAGGTTCATACTATCTTAAATCAAATGGTAAAATGGCACAGAGTGAATGGGTTTATGATTCATCTTATCAAACCTGGTACTATTTGAAATCAGATGGTTCATATGCCCGTAATGCATGGCAAGGTTCATACTATCTTAAATCAAATGGTAAAATGGCTGTTAATGAACGTACACCAGATGGTTATCGTGTAGATGGTTCAGGTAAATGGGTTAAATAAGAAATTAAAAAATAGGATAGTAGGTAATATCAGATGAATAAAAAAAGATTATTTTATGTGCTTTAGCATTTTCAACGATTGATACATCAGGAGTTCTTCCTCTTTCAACTCAAACGGTGCAGGCTGACACACAAGAAGAGTTTAAAGAGGCCATTAAGAAGCTGACTGATAAAAAATCAACTACTTCAACTCCAAAAAAAGGATGAAAAGCCAAAACCAACACCTACAGTTCAGTCTGGTTGGGTAGGTTCATCCTATTATCAAGATGGTAAAAAAGTCACTAGTAAGTGGATTTTTGATAAAAAATATAATTCATACTTCTATCTAGATGCATAAGGAAATTATGTTCAAAACGCTTGGGTAGGTAACTACTATCTCAAATCAGGCGGATACATGGCTAAAAGTGAATGGGTTGATGGAGGTCGTTACTATGTAGGATCTAATGGATTATGGGAAACCAAATCATCAACCAATAGTGAATATTCTGCTGCTTTAGAAAAGGCAAAGAGTTATAACTCGTGGGCAAATATGTCTAAAAAACGCTTATATAAGCAATTAACTTCAAAATATGGAGAAAAATTTCAAAGTGATGCTGCACAATATGCCATCGATCATTTGAATGCAGATTATAAATCAAATGCCTTAGCTAAAGCAAAGAATTATCGAAAATTATTTAAGAACTCGAAGTCAGCAATTTATAATCAACTAGTTTCGCCTTATGGTGAAGAATTTACAGAAGAAGCTAATTATGCAATTCAACATCTTGACGACTAATCATTTTAAATAAGTATTTTTACCCCAATTATCAAGTCAAGTTCAACAAAGTTGTTTCTCTGATTAAGAGAGTATCTTTCAAGCTGTTTGAGTGAGCTCAAACAGCTTTTTTGCGGACTATAGCCAAGTTCAAAATAGAAGGTTCTCCGATTGTCTTTCCACCCAGAACAGAATGGATTTTCCAATTTCAAAAAGGGGTTGGAGTTTATAGGTGTGAACAAGGGAATCTATGCTATGTCCCGTTGGTTTCTCCCCAGTCTATGAGCAAACTCAGTAGGTTTGAGTCCCACGTTTAAATAAGCTTCAATTTCTACTCACTCAGCTTCAGATAAGTGCTTGTATGAGAATAATTAGTGGACATGTTCATCATCCTTTATACTGTTTTTCGCAAATCAAGTATATCAGATGAACATGTCTTTTGTGTTGCACTTCATTTTAAAATAGGGCTTTCATAAATAGTTATTATTTGAATGTAAAAAAATTAAGTATATGGTATACTATAAGTGTAAATCATAAGAAAAGGAGATTTTTATGAGAAAATCAAAAAAAATTTTGGTTACAAGTTTAGCAGCAACTACTCTTGCACTTGTTTCTTTTTCAGATACAATGGGGGTGTTGCCTTTCTCGCCTCAGAAAGTATCTGCTCAAGAAAAGGATGCGTCTAAAAATGGTAAGATTGTAAAAGAGAATACAAAACCTGCGCCGAAGCCGGCACCAAAACCCGCGCCGAAGCCGGCACCAAAACCTGCGCCGAAGCCGGCACCAAAACCTGCGCCGAAGCCGGCACCAAAACCCGCGCCGAAGCCCACGCCGAAGCCAGCACCAAAACCCGCACCAAAACCCACGCCGAAGCCGGCACCAAAACCTGCGCCGAAGCCAGCACCAAAACCCGCACCAAAACCCGCGCCGAAGCCAGCACCAAAACCTGCGCCAAAGCCCGCGCCAAAACCCACGCCGAAGCCAGCACCAAAACCCACGCCGAAGCCGGCACCAAAACCCGCGCCGAAGCCGGCACCAAAACCGACTGAAAAAGCTAAAGAAACAACTCCTAAACAGGATAAATCAAAATCTAAAGCTCAGTCTGGCTGGGTAGGGTCTTCGTACTATGAAAATGGTGCTAAAGTTACTAATAAGTGGATTTTTGATAAAAAAGCTAATTCTTATTTCTATCTAAATGCATCGGGAAATTATGTCCAAAATGCCTGGGTCGGTAATTACTATCTAAAATCTGATGGTAAGAGAGCTAAGAACGAATGGATTTATGATAAGAAATACTCTGCACATTATTATTTAACAGCAGAAGGTAGCTATGCTCGTAACACCTGGGTAGGAAATTACTACCTCAAATCTGATGGTAAGAGAGCTAAGAACGAATGGATTTATGATAAGAAATCGAGTTCATATTTTTATCTAACATCAGAAGGAAGTTCAGCTCGTAACACTTGGGTAGGAAATTACTACCTCAAATCAGATGGAAAGATGGCTAAGAATGAATGGATTTATGATAAGAAATACTCTGCACATTATTATTTAACAGGAGAAGGTAGCTATGCTCGTAACACCTGGGTCGGTAGTTACTATCTCAAATCAGACGGTAAGAGAGCTAAAAATGAATGGATTTATGATAAAAACTACGGGTCATACTATTATCTAACATCAGAAGGTAGCTACGCTCGTAATACTTGGGTAGGGAATTATTATCTCAAATCAGATGGAAAGATGGCCAAGAATGAATGGATTTATGACAAAAACTACGGTTCATATTATTATCTGACAGGAGAAGGCAGCTACGCACGTAACAAATGGGTCGGTAATTACTATCTAAACTCAAACGGTAAGATGGCCAAAAATGAGTGGGTAGATGGTGGTCGTTATTATGTTGATTCTGACGGAAAGATGGTTAAAAGTGACTGGATTTATGATAAAAACTATGGTTCATATTATTATCTAACATCAGAAGGAAGCTACGCTCGCAACAAATGGGTAGGAAATTATTATCTCAAATCAGATGGAAAGATGGCCAAGAATGAATGGGTAGATGGTGGTCGTTACTATGTCGATTCTGATGGTTATATGTTGAAGAATAAATGGGTAGATGGTGGTCGTTATTATGTAGGATACGACGGTGTGTGGCAACCAAAACCAGCAGATGGAAATCAATATAACGCGGCTTTAAGGCAAGCACAAGGTTATAATAGGATTTATTTGTCAAAAAAAAGAATTTATGAGATGTTAATTTTTGAAGGTTTTAATAGTGACGCTGCACAATATGCTATCAATCATTTGCAAGCAGACTATAAGGCGAATGCCTTAGCTACAGCAAGAGAATACCGAAAGAATGCCCATTTATCAAAGACAGAAATTTATGAGAGGCTAACTTTTAAAAAATTTACCAAAGAAGAAGCCGACTATGCTATTCAAAAACTTAATCTACCATCAGAAGGCAGCTATCCTCGCAATAAATGGGTAGGAGCTTATTATTATAAATCAGATGGTAAGATGGCCAAGAATGAATGGGTAGATGGCGGTCGTTACTATGTTGATTCTGAAGGCAAAATGGTAATGGGTAAATGGGTAGATGGTGGTCGTTATTATGTAGGATACGATGGTGTGTGGCAACCAAAACCAACAGACGGGAATCCATACTCAGCAGCTTTAGAGGAAGCACAAGGTTATAACAGCATTCATTTGTCAAAAAAAAGAATTTATGAGATGTTAATTTTTAAAGGTTTTAATAGTGACACTGCACAATATGCTATCAATCATTTGCAAGCAGACTATAAGGCGAATGCCTTAGCTAAAGCAAGACAATACCGAAAATATAGTAATGTCTCAAAAACGAAAATTTATGACTGGTTAACTAATCCTTGGAATGGAAAATTTACAAAAGAAGAAGCAAACTATGCCATTCAACATCTAGGCGACTAATTATTTAGAATAACTATTTTAACACCAATTGACAAGTCAAGTACAACAAAGTTGTTCCTCTGATTAAGAGAGTATCTTTCAAGCTGTTTGAGTGAGCTCAAACAGCTTTTTTGCGGACTATAGCCAAGTTCAAAATAGAAGGTTCTCCTATTGTCTTTCCACCCAGAACAGAATGGATTTTCCAATTTCAAAAAGGTGTTGGAGTTTATAGGTGTGAACAAAGGCATCTATGCTATGTCCCGTTGGTTTCTCCCCAGTCTATGAGCAAACTCAGCTGGTTTGAGTCCTACGTTTAAATAAGCTTCAATTTCTACTCGCTCAGCTTCAGATTAGTGCTTGTATAGTTATTATTTTAATGTAAAAAAGATTAAGGATATGATATACTATAAGTGTAAATCATAAGAAAAGGAGATTTTTATGAGAAAATCAAAAAAAATTTTGGTTACAAGTTTAGCAGCAACTACTTTTGCACTTGTTTCTCTTTCAGATACAATGGGGATGTTGCCTTTCTCATCTCAGAAAGTATCTGCTCAAGAAAAGGATGCATCTAAAAATGGTAAGATTGTAAAAGAGAATACAAAACCAGCACCAAAACCGGCACCAAAACCAGCACCAAAACCAGCACCAAAACCCGCACCAAAACCCGCATCAAAACCAGCACCAAAACCGGCACCAAAACCAGCACCAAAACCCGCGCCGAAGCCAGCACCAAAACCTGCGCCGAAGCCAGCACCAAAACCCGCACCAAAACCTGCGCCGAAGCC
>CBDFAU010000027.1:0-20042 GCA_965245755.1 Streptococcus mitis
CCAAATACTGGAGCTACAACAATTCCATCAAGTGATACAACTGTTCCTGCTGTAGTGCCAAATACTGGAGCTACAACAATTCCATCAAGTGATACAACTGTTCCTGCTGTAGTGCCAAATACTGGAGCTACAACAATTCCATCAAGTGATACAACTGTTCCTGCTGTAGTGCCAAATACTGGAGCTACAACAATTCCATCAAGTGATACAACTGTTCCTGCTGTAGTGCCAAATACTGGAGCTACAACAATTCCATCAAGTGATACAACTGTTCCTGCTGTAGCGCCAAATACTGGCACTACAACAATTCCATCAAGTGATACAACTGTTCCTGCTGTATCACCAAATACTGGAACCGCAACAACTCCATCAAGTGATACAACTGTTCCTGCTGTATCACCAAATACTGGAACTACAACAACTCCATCAAGTGATACAACTGTTCCAACTTCACCTTCAGAACAGCCTTCTGTTGTAGCTCCAACTGATCCTGGAGCAACTGTAGCAACTGGTTCAAGCTCACAAGCTTCATCAAGTAGCAGTTCTTCAGCAACTACACCGACTTCTGAAGATAAGAACAAAAAAGACAATGCTACGTCAGATAATAAGGTGAGTGTTCCAACTATTGATGGGGGAACAACTACATTAATTCCTGATGTTAAAGTTCCAACAAATAACCCTGGCGTATCTGCTCAAACCGCTGTAGAAGCAGGTGCTTCTCAGGTAGGAACAACGTCGCAAGTAACAGGTCAAGTTGTTCAAGAAGTAACTCCTAGCGCACCAGTACAGACAGAAACAGGTGCTTCAATTGTAAGCACTCAGAACGGCAACGTTGTCCTCTCAGATGGTTCTGTAGTAGCGCCTGAGGCAGTTGGGGGAACAGTTAATGAAGATAAGACTATCTCGGTTACTGACAAAGATGGTAAGCTCAAAACACTTCCAAATACTGGTCTTAAAGAAAGTGTATTACTAACATTTGCAGGTTTTGGACTATTGGCTATAGTCGTGAGCTTTTTCTTAAAGAAACGTTCAAATTAAGGAATAAGATAAAAGCACTCTTTTTGAGTGCTTTTTTTAGAAAGGAGGATAAAAATGGATCAGGAGAGAATAGGAATGAAAGTAGCCGATATATATAAATTGACAGGCGAAATGCTCCTAAAATCAATGTATTATGCACTTGAAGAATCGTATCACAAACTTAATCACTATCTTGAAAACAAGACATATACGGATAAAACCAACTGGAATCAGTTTATGGCAACAAAGGAAACAAAACATTTTGAAACGTTTCTGAACTCTGAACTGAACTCTGAACGTCTTGAAGAATATTTAAAGCAGTATGAAGTTGGCTTTTCTATAAAAGATAATGGTAACGGTACAAGTACAATAGCTATTGATGCAAAGAACGTGCAAGCCTTGGAAGCAAGTTTCAAAGGGGTCATTAATGATTTGACAGATCCAACCAAAGCTGAAAAAATAAATGAAAAAATCATTAATTCATCTAAAAATATGAATCTCAAGCAAAAAATTGCCTATTATAAACAACAAGTCAAGCGTGATATGAAATCAAAAGTCAACACGAAAACAGCTAAAAAAACAAAGGCTAAAGAAGAAAGAGGTTTATAAATGATTAATGAACAGAAAAAAAGAAAATTTCTTCCTTACGTAGTTGTGGCGCTAATTCTTTTTTACGTAGTACATTGGCTAGTTAAACTTTATGATACTGCTCCTATGACTCCAGGAGTCATTTTATTTGATAATGCACGTATTGATTGGATGATCAATAATTGGTCAAGTAAATCATTAATAGATTTTAAATTTACAACCATAAGCCTATACAGCGGAGGAATAGCATCATTTATTGTTCTAATGTTTTATTTTCGCATAGGTGATAGGGGGCGTTATCGGCATGGCGAAGAATACGGCTCGGCACGTTACTCAACGATTCAAGAAATAGCTTCGTTTAGAGATAAAAATCCTGAAAATGATATGATTTTTAGTCAAAATGCTCGAATGGGGCTTTATAATAAACGCCTTCCCTTTAATAGACAACTGAACAAAAATACTCTTACAGTAGGTTTACCAGGGGACGGGAAAACTTTCACCTTTGTGAAACCTAACCTGATGCAAATGAATAGTTCATTTGTTATCACTGACCCGAAAGGTCTTCTTGTCCGTGAGACGGGGAAAATGCTTGAAGACAACGGCTACAAAATCAAAGTCTTTGACCTGGTCAATCTGACCAACTCTAATCAATTCAACGTCTTTCACTATATGCACGATGAGCTAGATATTGATAGAGTTGCTGAAGCGATTATCGCAGGGACAAAACGGTCAGATAACATTGGTGAAGATTTTTGGAATCAGGCAGAAATGCTATTAATAAGGGCATTAATTGGATATCTTTATTTTGATGGAAAGGTATTAAATAAATACGAGCCAAATATTGCTCAAGTAGCAGACCTTTTGAGAAATATCAAAAAAGATGATGATGAAATTCCTAGTGTTGTAGAGAGAATGTTTGAAGAACTCGAAGAGGAATTACCAGGTAACTATGCTAATAGGCAGTGGGAATTGTTTAATAGCAACTTTGAAGGCAAAACAATGACGTCTGTATTATCTATCGCTTCTTCACGTTTTGCCGTCTTTGACCATGAAGCGGTTAGAAACCTGACCGCCCGTGACTCAATGGAAATGGAAAAATGGCAGACTGAAAAAACAGCCGTCTTTATCGCTATTCCTGAAACAGATAAGTCTTTCAACTTTATTGCTACAACAATGTTTACAATGATGTTTAGACAATTACCTAAAACGGCAGATGAAATTATCCAGGGATTACATAATGATTGCAAAGCTGAAGATTTACTTCACATACGACTAATATTAGATGAATTTGCCAACTTTGGACGTTTCCCAAACTTCACGGAAACACTTTCTTCAGTTCGCTCCCGTGAGATTTCAATTGATATTATCATTCAAGCCATCAGTCAATTGAAGGCACTCTATAAAGACCAATGGGAGACCATATTCAATAACTGTGCTACCCTGGTTTACTTGGGGACGAATGATAAGGAAACAATGAACTATTTCTCAATGCGAAGTGGTAAGCAGACTATCAATGTTAAGAATCAGTCGCAAACAAGAGGAGTGCAAGGGTCAAGCAGCCAGACTCTTCAGACGATTCAACGTGACTTGCTCACACCTGATGAGGTGGCTCGTATTGGGGTTGATGAAGCTCTAATTTTCATATCAAAACAAAATGTATTCAGAGATAAGAAAACTAATGTATCTCAGCATCCACGTGCTAAAGAACTGGCGAATAGTCCAAGTGATACGAACTGGTATCGTTATACCCGTTCCATGTCTGATATGGATGACTGGGACATTAATGTAAATCATAACAGGCAAATAAATGCTAGTGCTTCTGAAATATTGACAATGGAATTACCTTTTAAAATTTCATAATTGGAGACGACAATGAAAGAAACAAAGAAAGTAGAAGGCATAGGCTATTTTGATTCATTCTTTTCAGCTTTAGATATATCAACAATAGCTTCTGCACTAAAACAATTTGCGTTGGAAGAACGTGTAACAGAAGATATTGAACCAGGTGAAATCCTAAATCATTTTATTAGCACAATCATAAGAGAAATAGAACTAGAGGAGTTTATAACATTAGCTCCTCAACTCTTTACATATCCTACAACATATGATGGCATCTTAGAAGTCGAAAGTATTCCTATTTCACACGATCAACTACACTATCTACAAGAAAATATAGATTCATTACTTCAAACTAAAATAATAGCTACTTAATGAATAGAGGAAGTGCCAATGACAAATATTGAAAACTTAAAAAATCTATCAATCCTGGACGTAGCAAATAAGCTAGGAATGGAAGTTAAGCGTACAGGAACAAACACTTTTTCATGGGCAGAACATGATTCGTTTACAATTAATACTAGAGATAATTATTTCAATTGGTTTGCTCGTTCAATTGGTGGGGATGTTATTAAAATGGTTCAAGTCGTTCAGGAAGAATTGACAGGGGAGAAGCTTTCTTTTAAGCAAGCAAAACACTTTTTGGAAGAAGGTAGTTTTGACGTGGTCGATGTGACCAATGTTCCTGAAAAAGAACCCTTCAGCTATTACCTTGAGCCTTATGAAACTAAGTTCATAGAAGCCAGGGAATATCTGAAGGATGTCAGGGGCTTGTCTGATGAGACAATCGATTTTTTCGTAGAAAAAAACGTCGTATCACAAGCAACTAAAAAGACAGGGAACTACTATGAACCTGTCATTGTTTTCAAGAGTTTAGACAACCAAGGAGAGGTTATAGGTGCTTCTCTTCAAGGTATTAAGGAAAATCATGACCTTTACGAGAGAGGGCGCTTAAAACAGATTATGAGGGCTTCTGATGGTATGACGGGAATGCACGTTGATATTGGAAAACCTAAACGATTAGTCTTTGCGGAAGCTCCAATTGATTTGATGAGCTATTATGAACTTCACAAGGATAGTCTTGAAGATGTCCGCCTAGTTGCGATGGATGGCTTAAAAGAATCAACGGTGAGCCGTCACGTGGCAGAACTCTTGTCTGAAGTTGGTGAACTTGATGATGAGGTTGACCAGGAGAAAAAATCTTCCTTCCTCGCTAAAACAGCTAAATTAAGCACTTTTTTTAAGGATGGAAAGCACCAGGACTTAATTACCCTTGCAGTTGATAATGATGAAGCAGGTCACACCTTTATTGAGCGTTTGGCCAATAAAGAAATTGGATTGATTCCAGATCTCCCCCCGAGATTGGAAAGTCAGGACAAGATGGACTGGAATGATTACCTGAAGGAAAGCAAAGAAAAAGCCCTTGACCGAAGTCAAGAGCCACTTAATAACATTGGGGGCGAACTAATCAATCGCAATTCCGGTTATTTAGAAGGCGAACCTTCAAGGACAGCACCACAGCCTGAAGAGTCAAAGACTCAACCTGATTTTCCTGCCAATGTTCAATTGTATTCTAACATAGATAAGGTTTCAGAGCAACAAAAAAAGGAGAGGACGTATCTACACATGGGTTATTTACAGCCCAAAGCTGAAGGTAGTACCGCACCCGTACTTGAAACAAGTACCTTTGAACGCTCTGTTACCAGTCGCCCTACAATATCCTCTCAATATCTACATTTTAGCATAACTGATGACCTAAAGTCAAGAAGAACACGTCTTGAACATTCGGTTACTAGACATGATTTAGCTAAAATAAACAGACGTGGACACGATATTCAGGAAGCTGCTCGATTTTATCGGGATGAGCTAGCAAATTCTACTATCAGCTATTTTACGTCTGATGGAAATGTCGTTCAAGTCAATTTTCAAGAGAAGAATTTCATGCATTTGACAGGTCTTAAACCACTTGGAGAAGGACAGACACCTGAAAAGACTTTGTATGATTTTGCAACTGGTGGAGAGCTTACTTATGAGGATCTGTTGTTGTCAAATGATAATTCAACTCTTAATAAAATCAAGGTACTTCCTGATCTGAAAGTAGCCCTGGAGCTGAATTCATTTTACTTTAATGATTTACAAAATATAGACCGTTATAAAGGACGTTTTGATAGCCTTATTAAAGCTGATGATAAAGATATTATGCTTTTGTTTAGATCTAATACAGAAGATGGAACAGTCCCTGTTTCGGTTTTCAAAGCTAGAAAAATTCTCAATACGGAGCTTAAACAAGCAACTAAGAATGAAATTATTGGGATATACCGTGAACGTGATGGAGTGATTGAAAAGATTGCTTTGAATCATGAAAAGATTATTGATAATGGAAGAGCAATGGTAGAAACTTTGAAAGAACTTCAAAAAACAGAACATGTCAAAGATGAACCAAATTTACAAAATGGAGGTCTAGCTATGGCAGACAATAATGAACCAAATTTGAGAAATCGCATTGAGCAAATTCTCAGAGAAGATGAAGAGAAAAAACAAGCTGAAGCACGAAAAGAAGAGCTTGAACGTGATTCAGATGGTGATGGTATTCCTGATGAAGTTGAAAAAGCTCAAGGGACAAGTCCTTTTAATGCTGACACAGACGGTGACGGAAAGTCAGATCATGAAGAGGTCAGTTATGGGTCAAACCCGATTGACAGCAATCATCCAAATAATCAAAATCAACCTTCACCTGAACCACAAAAAAGCGTTGCTGAACTGATTCAGGCAAAAGACAGTAAGGGGCTTTCTCAACTTTTGAAGGATGGCGTTAAAGACTATTTTCAGTCTGACACTTACAAACAATACTTGACCACAATGAGTAAATTTCACAATTACTCACCGAGAAATATTCAGTTGATTTTAATGCAAAACCCTGAAGCTTCTCACGTGGCATCCTTCAAAAAGTGGAAGGATGAATTTGAGAGAAGTGTCAATAAGGGAGAAAAGTCATTACGGATTTTTGCCCCTATAACTCTAAAAAGACGAGACCCTAAAACTAATGAACCGCTTTTAGATGAGAATGGCAATGAACAAACATTCATGTCTTTCAAACTTGTCCCAGTCTTTGATGTCTCACAGACAAATGGAAAAGAATTACCTAAACCAATCTATGAACTTGAGGGGACTTATGAAGATTATGGCAATCTTTACAAGTCAGCTAAAGAGGTATCTGAAGCTAATGGTGTTCCCCTTTCTTTCAGCAAAGACACCAAAGGCTCTAACGGTTTTTATTCCGTAACCAACAATGAAATTGTGATTAAGCAAGGGATGTCTGAGCAACAAACACTAAAAACAATTTTTCATGAAATGGCACATTCTGATCTACACAACATGGAGAAATTACAAGAAACTCCTCTTAAAAGAAGTACCGCAGAATTACAAGCTGAGTCAGTTGCTTTTGTGGTAGCTAGTCATTATGGGCTAGATACAAGTGAGTACAGTTTTGGCTATTTAGCAACATGGACAGATGACCCTAATGGACTATCTGACCTAGAAGGTCAAATTAAAATTGTCCAAAAAGAAGCAGATAGTTTGATTTCAAGAATTGATAAAACCCTTGAAAAGTATCAAACTAAAGAACTGACCAAGGATGCCTTTCAAGAAAAACTTGACCGCTTGAAAAACCAATCTAAAGAAAAAGCGAGTGACCCTAAAGAGAAAGAGCAGGCGAAAGATGCTCCAAAAAAAGAGCAGAAGAGCGACAACGAGATGAACCTATAAACGATCTTGTCGCTCAATTATCCGCAGGCTTTATGAGTCGCAGAAAACAAACGGAGGACTAAAACATGAATGACACTATTGAAACAACATTACTTCTCAACTTGTTCTATTTAGAGAATGGAACGTACACAAGAAATGAAAGCTTTATTGAAGCCAAGCGCAGAAAAGCCATCGCCCTTTTAGATGAAGATGCGGACGAACTCAAAAGCATTGACCCTGACTTAGCTGAAGAATATCAAGAAACAATTTCCTATCTTGACTCTCTTTCAGATGAGGACTACCAGTCCTTAAAAGAGGAGTTGCTTCAACAAGTTGAAGTCAACTAAGGTCTGAAAGACGACTAGGGGATTGGGGATTTTCCCCAAAACTTTGAAAGATTGACCGACCCCAAATTGGCAGAATTGCCAGTATTTGGGGTTGGAAAAATCTTTTAAATTTCGCAAGGTGGTACCACCTTGCTATGCTTGCCAGTTTGAAAAGTATAGAGGGCTACGGAACAGATGTCAAGTAAATTGAAAGAGGAAAGAAATGAGTGACGAAAAGAAATTATACCGACAAATTCAAAAAAAGATGCGAGTGACACCTCAAGAAAACGATCTTATTAAGCAGAGGATGGCGCATCATAATTTTTCAAATTTCAACACCTACGCCCGTTATATGCTTTTGACAGGCGAGGTCGTAACCGTTGATTATTCGGAGCTGATAAAATTAAGAACGGAGATAAATCGTATTGGTACAAATATCAATCAGCTTGCAAAGTACGTCAATACAACTGAAGAAATTACACTTGAAAACTTTCAAAATTTGCAGGCTTCACTTGCAGAAGTTAAGAGGTTGATGGATAGCAGTTTTGATAAAGAAGTGGCTATGATTGAAAAAATGATGAGAGACAGAAGGGAGTAAATTGACTTGGTTGTTACAAAAGTTAAGCAGATAAAATCGGTCAACAAGTTAGCTGATGGTATCAAGTATATTGAAGATGGTGCTAAGACTATTGGAACAGAATTGATTGATTCTGATTTGAACTTTCCTGTAAAGGTTGTAGATGGTAAGATAGTCTCTCAGCTAGTTTCAGGAAATTTGGTGATTGATGTTGAGTCTGCTTATTCAGAATTTATGATGTTAAAGCAACTTGCAAATTTGGAAAAAGGAAGACCAATCAATAATGAAGAGTTGGTCAAAAATGATGTTTTGGCACACCATATCATTCAGTCCTTTTCCCCTGAAGACAATTTGACACCTGAGCAAGTACATGAGATAGGACGGAAGACAGCTCTTGAGTTGACAGGTGGCAGTCATCAATTTGTCATTGCAACTCACATGGATAAGGGGCATCTTCACAATCACATTTATATCAATTCCACTAACTCGGTCACACTCAATAAATTCAGATGGCAAAAAGGAACAAAGAAAGCCCTTGAACAAATTTCTGACAAGTATGCAGACCTGGCAGGTGCAAAAATTCTTGACCGTCAAAATCAATTCGGACACAAAGAATATTCAGCTTACCAAAAAGAAAATGTTTTTAAGTTAGAAATTAAATCACGGCTTGAGTTTCTCCTGAAGCATTCAACCAACCTTTCAGATTTTCAAGAAAAGGCAAAGGCGTTAAATCTTGCAGTTGATTTTACGGGGAAATATGCCAAGTATAAATTATTGGATAAAGACCAAAAACGAAATACTCGTGACAGAACTTTATCTAAAAAGGGACGGTACTCTTTAGAACAGATTGAGGAACGCCTGGCTAAAAATGAAATCGTCTATCCGTTGGAAAGCATCAAGAGTGAGTATGACAAGTTACAAGCTGAAAAGGAAGAAGATTTTGAAATACGGGTCAAGATTGAACCGTGGCAGGTCGAGCATGAGACGGACACAGGTATCTATCTTCAAATGCAATACGGTATTGCCAACAAAGGTACAGTCAAAATTCCTAGTCGCCTTGTTGATAGACAAGAGGATGGAAGTTTTGATATTTTTATCAAGAAGTCAGATTTTTTCTATTTCATCAATCCTGACAATTCAGCAAGTAATAAATTCATGAAAGGGTCAACGCTTATCAATCAACTTGCCTACGAAAGCGGAGAATATATCTTAACCAAGAATCCTAACATTTCTAAGTTGGATTTGTTGGTCAAAGAATATAATTACCTGGTTAGTCACGGGGTATCCGATTCAGATCAATTCCATGAGTTACATGACCGCTTCCTGGGACAGATTGAAGAAACACAAGAGTCACTTGACAGATTGGATGAGAAGGTCGAGCGACTCAATAAAATTGCTTCAGCTCTTGAAGATATTCACGCAGACAATCCGATTGATGCCAAAGTAGCTTATCAAATTTTGGAAGAATTGAACATTTCACCTTCAGTCAATCCTAAAGAAATTGAAAAGCAGGTGGTCGAGGTTTCCATAGAGCGGAAAGCACTTAAGGAAAAATTTGACAGCATTGTTAAGGACTTTACTCAGTATGAAAAACTTGAGAAAAATGCTCAAGCAAGAAGACAGGATAAATATCTTCAGGAAAAACAGGATGAAGAAATGAAAAGATAGGCTGAGAAAAATCACCTCCAACGGCGAACGATTTTTTGATAGACTATCTCATTGGTTAACGGACAATAAAGTATAGCCTATTGTCCGCTTACCGTTTTCTTGATTTTAAAGGGATGAGGGGGTGGACAATAGGGTTAGGCAAAATAGAAAGGGGAAAAATGGTAAAAATTGGATATGCAAGGGTCAGCACGACTGACCAAAATATGGATAGACAACTGGAGCAACTGAAGTACATTGACAAACTCTTTCAAGAGTCCATCAGCGGTGTCAGCAAAGACCGCCCACAGTTAAAAGCCATGCTTGACTATATCCGTGAAGGGGATATAGTCGTTGTGACAGAGCTAGAACGACTTGGAAGAAATAACCAAGAGCTAACTGAAATCATGAATCAGATACAAACTAAAGGGGCTACCTTGGAAGTGTTAAACCTTCCAACCCTTCGAGGGATTGAAGATGATAACTTGAGACGGCTTCTAAACAACTTAATTTTAGAGCTTTACAAGTACCAGGCACAAGCTGAAAGGGAACGTATCAAGGAACGTCAAGCACAAGGGATAGCTATTGCAAAAACTCAGGGCAAATACCAGGGCAGAAAGGCACTCTTTACTGAAGACGATAGCAGACTAAAACACGCCTTCGAGCTTTACCTTTCAGGAAAGTCTGATAAAGACGTGGCAGGCTTAACAGGCATAAACGAGCGAACATTTAGGCGCTACCGTGAAAAATATCAGATAAAAAGATAGTGATTTATATCATGATTTTAATAGTGATAAAAATATTGATTAAAATCATGATTTTTATATTGATTTTTATCATGATTTATATTATAATAGAAGTATAGAAAATGGAGGGAGAAAAAACAAATGAAATTACTTAGTTTTGTTGCCATCAAGGGTGGAGTCGGTAAAACCACTTTAGCTCTTCTAACTGGTCAGTATTTAGCTAGTAAAGATCATAGAGTTTTATTTATTGACCTAGACCATCAAAGTAACCTAACACACTTTTATGACGTTTACGAGGATTCAGGAACGGTTGCCAATGTCTTTACTGGTTCAGGAGACGTGAACATTTTATCGGTTGCGCCTAACATTGATTTAATTGCAGGTTCTATGAGACTAGATGAAGCTGAAAGAAGACTTGAAACCAATCCTAATCAGAATATGTTTCTGTATGACTGGCTAGGTGAGAACCTGGAAGCAAAGAACCTGGCACAGTACGACTATGTGATTTTAGATTGCAGACCTGACTTCGGGATTGCTACAAGAAATGCTATCGCTGTTAGTCATGCTCTTTTCAGTCCTATTACGCCAAGCGATTTTGCTTTTTAAGCGAAACAAAATCTTGAAGTCCGTCTTGACGAGTACAGAAAAACAGAAATTGTCCGTCCAAGCCGTGAGTCTCTAATTACTGCTAAACTCTACTTTTTGCCTAACATGATAAAGCATAATACGGCAAAATCGAAAGAGTTGTTATCTGTCCTTGAAAATGATGACAATGTTGTTGGTCAAATTCCTCAAAAGGAATTGTTTAACCGTGCATCAAAAGACAATACTGTTATTGACATCATGGCTGACCAAACATCACGAAACGAACACAAGGCTTTCTTTTCAGCTTTGGAAGAAACACTGATCCAAATTCAGACCGTGTCGGATAACTCCTAATATCAATCAATATAAAAACCATGATTTTAATCAATATTTTTATCACTATTAAAATCATGATATAAATAGCTATTTAAAAAGAGGTATGCAATGGCTTTTGAAATCAAAAAGGACAAAATTAGTAAAGCGTTAGGCGAGACACTACCGTCAGTCCCTAAGGCAAAATCACAAGGGCGAAGAGCAGGTCGCCCATCAGGGAAGACCAAACATCCTTATCAGTTCACCTTGAAGCCCCAAAATCGAGAAAAGCTAGATAGGATTGCGGAGCAAGCAGGATATAGCGGAGCATCAACTTTCCTTGATAATTGGATTGAGAGTTATGAAGAATAATCGTCAATATTTTAATCACTATTAAAATCATGATAAAAATGTCTATAAATATTATTTACGCAGGTGACCTATGCAACCAACCTATGAAATTGATAACCCCAACCTCTCCTATCAGACTAAACTTGACTTATGGCAGACTGGCTTTGGTCTTCAGCAAGTGGACGGTCTTGAGCCATCACGCTATATGGTTGAATTGGCTAAAGAGCAGATTGAAGGTAAGATTGAGTATCAACAAATTTATGACCAAATTACCAAATACCATGAAGAGACCGATGATAGCACGAAAGAAGCTGATATTGTCTCTTTAAGGATTGTAGAGCTGTTATCAAGCAACGCCTTCAAGTTTGCTCCAACCACTCTAAAATCAATCCATAAAGAGCTATTCTTTGGCGTTCTAAGTCAAGGTATCCCTTTAGGAGAATATCGCCATTATAACATCACTAAAAAAGAGCCGATTTTAGAGGGAGATAGCGTTATCTATGACCATTATCAAACTATCTCGGATAGCTTAACCTATGATTTTGACCAGGAGTCACAATTTGACTATCGAGGGAAGATACCTGAAGAAATGGTCAAGCACTTGAAAAAGTTTGTATCGGGAATTTGGCAAATCCATCCGTTCGGAGAGGGCAACACCCGAACTGTTACGGTCTTCATGATTAAGTACCTACGTTCACTAGGATTTGAAGTTGATAATAGCCCGTTCAAAGAGAATGCACGTTACTTCAGGGATGCCCTGGTTTTGGACAATGCAAAATTGCTGAAGAAAAATCCTGAATACCTGGATAGATTTTTTGAAAATCTATTGTTAGGTGGTCAACATGAGCTATCTCTAAAGAAAATGTATCAAGAGGTTTTACCAACTGCATCCGCTCCAAAGAACCAAAAAGACCAAGGTTTATCACTTTAGATATTGATTTTAATCACTATTAAAATCATGATATAAACCACTATTAAAATCACTATAGAAATATAGACCCTTCCGTTTGGAGAGGTCTTTTTTCTTTTCTTGTTTTTGGGGTATAATAGGCGGTAGCGATGATTGAGGTGACAAAAATGGATATAACCGTGTTAGACGAAAGAGAATTTTCAAGGCAGTTGAATCAAAATAATCAACGGGCTTTTCTGAAGATGATTGAAAACTATGAAAAATTCATTGCCCCTAGTATGCGAGCGCAGGGGTACAAAAGAATCAATCAAAAAGAGCGGACAGTTATTTTTTCTTTTGGAGAAATGACCTTTTCACGTAGCAGATGGAAGAAAGATGATACCATCCGAATCCCTGTTGATGAAAAGCTAGGACTAGAACCAAGGTCGAGGTTTTCTCAGGAGCTACTTTACCAGGTGACCAAGCTTGCTAATTTTATGCCCTATCGTAAAGTTGTATCGGTGATGGAAATGTTAAAGGAAATCTATATCACCAAGAATACAGTTCAGCACGCTTTAGACGTGGCAGGTGAACTCCTAGCTGAAAAAGAGGAGTACGACTCCTTGTCAGCTTCAGACTGGTCTGAAGATAACCAGGACAAAGTGAGAGCAAAGAAAGTCTATATTGAAGGTGATGGGGTTTGGGTCAAACAGGCAATGCCTAACAGGAAAAAGAAGTCTATTGAGTTAAGTCATTTTGTCGTCCATACTGGAAGCAAGAAGGGGAAGAGGAATATCTTAAAAAACAAGATAGAAGTTATCTCTACACGCTGTCATAAAGCCAAAGATAGACTAATGGATTTGTTGACTAGGCATTTTGAAATTACTCCCGAAACGGTCATTGTGACTAATTCTGATGGTGGTAAAGGCTATTCTCCTACGGACTTTAAGGACTTAGTTAGTGCTTTTAAGCCTAAAGAGCATTTGCACTTTTGGGATGCTTTTCACGTGAATCAATCCCTGAAAAAGAATTTACGTACTTTTCCTTTAGAGCTGACCAAACAAGCCTTTAAAGCGGTCAAGAGCCGAGATAAGGGTTTACTAGAAACGGTACTTGATACGGCTGAATCTTTGATTAAATCAGACAAAAAATTAGAGTCTTTTCAACGCTTCAAAAGACAACTTCTGAAAAACTTTAAATATACTGATCATCCTGAGAGCTTTGGACTCAGTAGCAAGGGTATTGGTATCATGGAATCTCAGCATCGCAAAGTGACGTATCGAATGAAAAATAGAGGTATGTATTGGAGTGAGAAAGGCGCTGATACTATGAGCCAAACCATTCTTTTAAACCATACAGGAGAATTGAGAGACCTCTTTTTCGGAGAGTGGAGGAAATCCTACCAAACAATAAAAGACCAGGAAAAAGATTATCCTGGTCACTTTTAACATACTCAAAAATCAGATTATACACTACCACAGGTCAATCGATCAAACCAAAAACCGAAGTATTGGGGAGCTCTTACCGATGAAAGGGATTGAAAATCATATGAAACCATGATTTGTCAAGCATTTTAGAAAAAAAGTTTAGGAAAATGCTTGCATTCTCCTCCCAAAGTGGTATAATGGACTTATATAAAAACACGAACAAAAGGCGCTGAGTGCTAGTAACACTCAAACGCCCACCGATTAAACAACCGTTCCTTGTTCAATCAGTTTAAAGCTATTGTATCATCAAAAGAACAATAAATCAAGACTGAAGCAGGAAAAAGTTGAAAGTTTCGGTCTTGATTTCCGTTCTCTTGGTGATTTTTCATTTTCTCCCAAAAACAGACACACTCAATAAGCATTTCCTTCTTGACAAATTACTGATAACTTTAGTAAAATGATGTTAATAGGACCGCCCACCTCTCTCTGATGTGACAAGGCGGACATTTTTTTATATGGATGATTGAATGGAAATCAAAGAATTTAAGACTTTTGAAGAGCAAGTAGCCAAATTAATTGAGCACGGATGTGAGGATATAACTTCCAAGGAGTATGCCATCACTATTCTAAAACGTATTAATTATTATCGGCTAACTGCTTATTTTTTGCCTTTTAGAGATGAGGAGTCTCAAAAATATGACAGCAACAAGGTATCTTTAGAGAAGATTTACAGCATTTATCAGTTTGATTCAGAGCTCAGACTTTTGCTAATGGAGTATCTTGAAGATATTGAGTTATATTTTAAAACGCAAGTTGCTTACCATCATTCTGAACAGTATGGCGCCTTAGCTTATAAATATAGCAAGAACTTTAACAAATATCACAAACACGATGAATTTATGAAGAATCTTGAAAAAGAACTGAGTTATCGAAGAAAGGATCCTATTTATAAACATCATCAGTTTAAGTATGATAGTGAATTTCCCTTATGGGTCTTAGTTGAATTTTTTTCATTTGGTATTACTTCTAAGTTTTATGCCGATAGTCCAAATTCAGTTCAAAGTCTCATTGCTAAAGATTTGAATATCAAGATAACTCAAGTTCGTACCTACCTTGAAGTTGCAGTTGTTCTTAGAAACTATTGCGCACATTACAGTAGGCTGTACTATAGAAGCTTCACAAAGGTTCCTGGACAGCTGCCACCTTTTATGACTGAAAATGTCAAAATTAAAAATCGCCTCATGGCTCAATTATATGCCATTAAACAGTTGTATACTGATCGTGATAAATGGAATAATAATTTTATCCCACGTTTAAGAGGCTTATTTGCTAAATACCAATCCAGTATTCATCTACATCACTTAGGTTTTACAGGTGACTGGGAATATGTTTTGAAGAAATAAATGTACAAGAAGTGAGCTGAGAGGCTTGCTTTTTTGGTATAATTAAAACAGAAAATAATACATGGAGTTTTTTGATGGAAAGATTTAATTTAAATAATCGTTTACTTATGTTTGCAGTTTGTACATCAATTGAATATGATTTAAGGAATTTTATCAGTAACAATAAGCCAGTAATAGGTTTACCGAATGATTTTGTTGAAAAAGCAAGAACTAGAAATTCTGACTCTACTTCCTCCAGTAAGGGGACATCTGATGAATATGAAATATTGATAGAACTGGATTTAGGAGATTTAGTATCATTTATTATAGGAAACCACAGCAGCTTCAGGGTCAATCTAGAAGAAAAGTCAAAAATGAAGAAAATTTTTGATAAAATTATTCCAATTCGAAATAGGGTTATGCATTCTAGGCCATTGGAATTTGCAGATCGCTCTACTTTAGAAGAAGCGTTAAATATAATTGATAAGGAACTTCCAAAAATCAATTGGAAGCAAGTAAAAGAAACAAGAAAGTTAATTTTAGAAAATCCTCAACAATTATTGATGGAAGTTAAACCTACAGTAAAAGATGATACAACTAAAATTTATCATAACTTACCATTGCCAGAATTTGATGATACTGGATTTGTAGGACGGAAAAAGGAAATTTCAGATCTAAAAGGACTCATTTTAAATAAAAAATCTCAAATTATTACTATTATTGGTAATGGCGGAATTGGAAAAACAGCTATTGCCATTAAATGCCTATATGATATTGTAGATGATCCTGAGCATCAAGATAGGTTTGATGCCATAGTATGGGTAAGTTTAAAAACAAAGTCTTTAACTAAAGGTGAGTTTATAAATATCAAAGGTGCAATTCATTCTGTTGAAGGAATGTATAAGTCATTACAAAAATCAACAGTTGAAGATTCAGATTCTCCAGTAGATGACATACTGAGTTTTATGCAGAATTTCAATACATTACTTGTTATTGATAATTTAGAAACAGTAACAGCGGGAGAAATACTAAATTTTTTAAAATCAATTCCAGATAATTCTAAAGTATTAATTACTTCAAGAAGTGGTGTTGGAGAACTAGAGACGCGCTTTAGATTATCAGAAATGAGTTTAAAAGATTCAGAACAATACTTTAGGTTACTGTGCCAATATTACGGACTAGAGTTGTATAAGCGAGATAAAGATAGTTTGAGACAATTATTGACTGAAGATTTATATTCGAGTCCTCTCTCAATAAAATGGTTTGTCACAAGTATCTATTTTAAAACAGACGAGGCTAGTTTATTGGCACATAAGGACAATTTAATTCATTTCAGTATGTCGAATATTATTGACAAATTAAACTCCTCACAAAAAGAAATACTCCATTTATTTTTATTAGAAGGGAAACCTTTAGTATTTGGTGTAATTGATTTCTATATGGATGAGTCAACATATGAATTAGCTGAGGACATCAATGTATTACAGTCCACCAGTATGCTTGATTCAAAATCAAATACATATCAAATTAATAGTATGGCAAAAGATTACCTTTCACTATATAATAAGCCGAGTAACGATTTTATTAAAAAAGTTTCTAAAAAAAGAAGTGAGTTATCTCGTATTTTACAAAATTTTCAACTTGAAAAAGAAGCATCGCCATTTTTCGCTAAGACTATTTTTGGTAATCTAGAAACAGATAATAAAAAGATTTCTTCATTTTATCTAAAGCAAGCTTTACAATATAGTGCAGATAAACGATGGAAAGAAGCTGAAGAATCTGTTGAGAGAGCTCGGGAAGTAGCTCCAGATTATTTTGAAGTTTATAAAATAAAAGCATATATAAATGCAGAGAATATGAATTTATATGAAGCTATTGAATCGTACAGAACAGCTGTAGAAAATGCTAATGAAGGTTATGAAAAAGCTACAGTCTTGTATTTATTTAGTATTTTTTACAGAAATAAAATGGATGATTATGAAAGTGCTTATCAAGAAATTTTGGAAGCTGAAAAAAATTATCCAGATTCAAAAGAGATATTACTTGAAAAAGCACGAGTGTTAATTTTTCTTGTAAGATATGAAGAAGCAGAGATGGCTTTAAAAAGTATTGATATTACTTCTGATGAAAAAGACAGATTTAAAAATCAATATATTAGTAGATATGCAGATTTATACATAAGGAAAGGGAGTCAATTTAAAAGGCGTGATTATAAGAAGAGATTAGAATTACTTGAGAAAGCGATCGAGTTAATTGAAGATTTGGAAACAATTGATGGGGGAACTGCTTCAATACTAATAAAAGCATTAAATGATCTATCCTTTTTATCTTTTGATCTAGATGCAAAGCAATTATTAGAAAAAAAGATTCAACAGCATTTCAGTTTAATAGTTAACAATACTAATAATGTAGTAAAGAAACTAAAAACGGCAATTTTAGAGCATAGTGAATCATATAGCGTCGATGTTGTTGATTTAGCTAAAAGACTAGGTGTCAATTATGACGCTTTAGCTCAAGAAATTACTGAGGACACTGAAGGAATTATAGTAACTATTAAGTATGATTCTGGTTTTGTAAAAAATTCCAACGGTTCATTTTATTTTAGTTTGGATGAGGTGAACTTTCTTAATCCAATTGTTGGAGATAGGGTTTCATTTGAGTATGAGGAGACACCCAGAGGGAAAAATGCAAAAAATTTAAATTTTATTGTTGAAAAGTAAAAAGATTAATGGTACTATAGTTGTAGGAAATTTGAACACAGAAAAAAGAGAAGAGATTATGATCTTCTCTTTTTTATTTTTAATACTTTCTTTTTCCCCGCACCACATCAGTGGTGCTTTTCTTTTCCGAATAAATGGGATTAGAAATTCAAACTACTGAACAAATATGTTATAATAGTCCTGTATAATTCGTGAAAAGTTGTTAGTTTTTGCGAAAATGTTTGGTTTTGGGCATATGCCCCTGTGATTGTTTTATATTGAGGTATCTTGCATTATGAAACTTTTGGTTGTTGGTTCTGGTGGTCGTGAGCATGCGATTGCTAAGAAGTTGTTGGCGTCTCGGGATGTTGAGCAGGTCTTTGTTGCTCCTGGGAATGATGGGATGACTCTGGATGGTCTGGAATTAGTGAATATCTCTATTTCCGAACATTCTAAACTGATTGAGTTTGCAAAAGCCAACGATATTGCTTGGACCTTCATCGGTCCAGATGATGCCCTTGCGGCTGGTATTGTGGATGATTTTAACCAAGCTGGTCTCAAAGCCTTTGGTCCGACAAGATTGGCAGCGGAGCTGGAGTGGTCCAAGGATTTTGCTAAGGAAATCATGGTCAAGTACGGCGTTCCGACAGCAGCCTATGGCACATTTTCAGATTTCGAGGAGGCCAAAGCCTATATCGAGGAGAAAGGCGCTCCTATCGTTGTCAAGGCGGATGGATTGGCGCTCGGGAAAGGTGTTGTCGTAGCTGAAACGGTTGAGCAAGCGGTCGAAGCCGCTCATGAGATGCTCTTGGACAATAAATTCGGTGATTCGGGTGCGCGTGTGGTTATTGAGGAATTCCTCGACGGAGAAGAGTTCTCTCTCTTTGCTTTTGTCAATGGTGACAAGTTCTACATCATGCCAACAGCTCAGGACCACAAACGTGCCTACGATGGCGATAAGGGTCCTAACACTGGTGGGATGGGGGCCTATTCGCCAGTTCTCCACTTGCCGCAGAGCGTGGTTGCCACAGCGGTTGATACTATTGTCAAGCCAGTCCTTGAAGGGATGATCAAAGAAGGTCGTCCGTATCTTGGTATTCTTTACGCAGGGCTTATCCTGACAACTGATGGACCTAAGGTTATCGAGTTCAACGCTCGTTTTGGAGATCCAGAAACACAAATTATCTTGCCTCGTCTGACATCTGACTTTGCACAAAATATTACGGCTATTCTGGATGGCAAGGAGCCAACCATTACCTGGACAAACAAGGGTGTGACTCTGGGTGTGGTTGTCGCATCAAACGGCTACCCGCTTGACTATGAAAAAGGTGTTGAATTGCCAGCAAAAACAGAGGGCGACATCATCACCTACTATGCAGGTGCGAAGTTTGCGGAAAATAGCAGAGCCCTGCTCTCAAACGGTGGACGTGTCTATATGCTCGTCACCACAGCAGATACCGTCAAAGACGGTCAAAACACTATCTACAGCGAACTCAACAAACAAAACACAGAAGGTCTCTTTTACCGAACAGATATTGGAAGTAAGGCAATTAAGTAAAGATATAAGAATAAGGCGACGAAGTCGCCAAATACGATAATGGTCGTTTGATTTGCGAGCGTTAGCGAGCTAATATAGAACAATCACTGCCGTTGTGAAAGAACGATTGGATGATAATCCAATCGTTCAGGGAAATTGGAAGACCTTGGGCTTCCGATTTAGGCATGAAACACCTTTGGTGGTTGCTGCCGTCCCTCACAACTTAAGGTGATTGAAAAAAGAAAGGAAAGAAAAGGATATTAACTATGAAACCAGTAATTTCCATCATCATGGGTTCCAAGTCCGACTGGGCAACCATGCAAAAAACAGCAGAAGTCCTAGACCGCTTCGGTGTAGCCTACGAAAAGAAAGTTGTCTCTGC